>JANQSM010000154.1 GCA_028284025.1 Alphaproteobacteria bacterium
TAACCTCCTCATAACCCTTGGTTTTCCTTGATTGTTAAACTTGGCACGCCTTGTGCAAGGTACTTGGCGTGTAAGTTTAATTTTGAAGGAAAATTGTATGTCAAATACAAGCTATATTGGTATTTCACGCATGACGGCATTGGCCCGTCAAATGGATGTTGTTGCTAATAACATCGCGAATATCAACACCTCTGGTTATAAGGGTGAACAATTACTGTTCACCCAATATCTTCAAAACTATAAGAACGGTGAAAAAGTTGCGTTCGTGAATGACATCACGACTTACCGCGATTTCACACCAGGTGACATGCAAAAAACGGGCAACCCGATGGATGTTGCCATTCAAGGGGACGGATTTTTAGCCGTTGATACACCTGATGGTGAAAGATACACCCGCAACGGTGGTTTTAGCGTAGGCATTGAGGGCGAACTTATTACCGCTCAAGGGTATCCGGTTCTGGATGAAAGCCGCCGACCAATTATCTTACCTGAAGGATTTACAGAATTTGAAGTACGCGACAGCGGATCTGTTGTTGTGGATGGCCGTGAAGTCGGCACGATCGGTGTTGTTAATTTCGCCAACCTGCAAAACCTGGAAAAAACAAAGGATGGGCTTTTTAAATCAAGCCTTGCCCAGCCAAAGATGGAAAAGCCGGAAGCAACTGTTTTTAAACAAGGTGTGGTCGAAGGATCCAATGTTAACGGCATTTCAGAAATGGCACGCCTGATTGAAATTCATCGAAACTTTGAATCTACAAGCCGCTTTTTGGAGCGGGAAAACGACCGGGTTCGCCGAGCGATCCAAAAAATTGCAGACGTAATGGGCTAAACACCCAAGAAGATTGAAGAGAATAAAATAGCGTAAGAAGGAGACTAGTAAAATGAGATCACTTACTACAGCCGCGACGGGAATGTTGGCTCAGCAGTTAAATGTTGAGGTTATTTCAAACAACATTGCCAACATCAACACCACAGGATTTAAACGCCAACGTGCGGAATTCCAGGATCTTTTATACCAGAATGAAAAGCGGGTCGGGTCAACTTCTTCTGATAACGGAGATGTTGTTCCTGCCGGAATTCAGATTGGTGTGGGGGTTCAAGCAGCAGCCGTGTACCGTATTATGGATCAGGGTAACCTGCAACCTACGGAGAATCGCCTTGACCTGGCAGTTAACGGAAAAGGATTTTTCCAGGTAGAAATGCCTGATGGAACAACTTCATACACCCGTGCTGGTTCTCTACAACTGAGTCCGGAAGGTCAGATCGTAACCAATGATGGATATACTGTCTTACCTGGAATCAGTGTGCCGGATGATGCAGTAGATATTACCATTAACGAAAGTGGTGAAGTATTGATCACTTTGGATGGCCAGGTGGAACCTTCTAACGTAGGTCAGTTTGAAGTAGCGAACTTTTCCAACATCGGCGGTCTGGAAGCCATGGGAGAAAACCTGTTTCGTGAAACACCGGCCTCTGGTGGCCCTGTAACGGGTGTTCCTGGCCTGCCTGGTTTTGGATCTATCCTGCAAGGATATCTTGAAACATCAAACGTAAACGTGGTGGAAGAAATCACCAATATGATTTCTGCTCAACGGGCCTATGAAATGAACTCAAAGGTTATTGAAACCTCTGACCAAATGATGGGTACGATCACACAGATCAGATAACACTAGGTAAAAACACCAATTAAAGGGACAGAAAAAATGCTGACTAAAAAGATTACACAATTTATCCTGTTAAGCTTGTCTTTGCTGTGCCTGATTGCCTTGAATGTGCATGCAGCAACGGTAACGACCAAGGGTCATGTTACAGTACACGGCGAAATGGTGAAGCTGAGTGATCTTTTTGCTGGCATCCCTGCTGAGATAGACCGCGGTATTGCCGCCAGCCCGCAACCTGGTCAACAGATGGTGTTTAACGGACAAATTCTAACTCTTTTAGCCAAGCGGTTTGAGCTGACCTGGATGCCTGTACAACAGGATGTAAAGGTAACGGTGGAACGCGCCAGTAACAAGGTGAAAGAAGCAGATATCCTGGCCAAAATCAAAGAAACCCTTGTTAAACAAGGCTTTGGGGCTGACCTGGATGTGATGATTGATAACCGTTTGACCAATATTTATCTGGATGTAACGCAGCAACCAACTCTGGCAGTTGACCACTTTAACCTTGATCCGGCAACTCAGCGTTATACAGCCTCCCTTTCAACTCCGGCAAATAGCCCGAATGCGCAAACTTTCACAGTGTTTGGCAGAGCCTATAAATTGGTGAAAGTTCCAGTTCTAAATAAACGGGTTGCCAACGGTAATGTTATTAAAGCCCACGACATAAAATGGATAGAGAAACGTGAAACTGATGTATCAAAAAACATCATCTTAAACCCGGAAAATCTGATTGGTAAAACACCGCGCCGCTTTATGGCTGAAGGTGATATGATCCGCGAAGATTCCGTCATGCTGCCTTTGATTGTAAAGAAAGGCAACATGGTTGTGATGAGCCTGACGAATGAATTCATGACGATTACCATGCGTGGTCAAGCCCAGGAAGATGGTGCTTTAGGAGATATCGTTCGGGTCATGAATACTAAATCAAACCAGGTGATTCATGGTGAAGTCATCGGAGCAGACCGAGTGAAAGTACAAACGGCCCCAAAGTTGGCAGCCCGGTAAACTAAATAGACAGTCAAAGTGCGTGTATTGAAGGAGATAAAAATGAAAACGAATAAAGAGAAAAATGTTATGAATAGATTTAAGACAGGTGTTCGCAATACCGTGATTACCACTGCCATTCTGGGTTTTCTGGGAGGATGCGGTGTAATGGATAGGCTGGAATACGTTGGAAAGCCTCCTCCATTAAGCGAAATCAAAAACCCAAAAGCCAGTGCTGATTATCGCCCGGTAAGCATGCCAATGCCTGCCCCACAATCTACCGAAACGCAACCTAACTCTTTGTGGCGCAAAGGGGCGCGGTCCTTCTTTAAAGATCAGCGTGCAGCAGATGTAGGTGATATCATTACCATAAACGTTGAAATCACAGATAATGCATCCATCAAAAATGATACGGTGCGAACGCGCGACAATTCTGAAACAGCTGGTCTGACAAGCTTTCTTGGGTATGAAGACAGGCTGACAGATGTTCTTCCTGAAACCCTGGATGCTCCAGGCACACAGAACCTTGTAAATATGGGAGCTACCACCTCAAATACCGGTGGCGGATCCATCAGCCGAACCGAAACAATCAATCTAAAAATTGCCGGTGTAATTTCTCAGGTTCTGCCAAACGGCAATCTTGTTATTCACGGCAAACAAGAGATTGCAGTAAACCACGAAATGCGCCAGCTGCAAATTTCTGGAATTATTCGCCCAGAAGATATTGGCGCAACCAACGAAATCGAGTTTGAAAAAATCGCCGAAGCCCGTGTAGCTTACGGTGGAAAGGGATATATCTCCGATGTCCAGCAGGCACGTTATGGGCAGCAATTTTTGGACGTCATCCTGCCGTTCTAAGAAGCAGGCTGATGCGGGCGAGTGTGTACGTCTGAATCAAGTTTAAAAACATCCCTTCATCTTTAAACTTACACACACAAAAAGGCTGGTATCCCGCAAGATACCAGCCTTTCTTTACGTTTGGAGGTATAAAAACTCTAGCCTGCTGCTCAACTTAATCTGTCATACCGGGCTTTGACCCGGTATCTCAAATGTCCAGCTTACTTTACACTAAACAATGAACCTAATTGCACCTTCAAGATGCCGGATCAAGTCCGGCATGACACCTCTTTTTAATCTTCATCCTTGTGGGTTTTTTCATGACGCTCATGCCGTTCTTGAGCTTCCAAAGAGAGGGTTGCAATTGGACGCGCTTCCAGGCGCTTGATATTAATCGGCTCCCCGGTTTCTTCACAGTAACCGTATTCACCTTCCTCAATTCGGCGCAGGGCTGAATCAATTTTTGAAATCAGCTTGCGTTCCCGATCACGTGTACGCAACTCAAGAGCAGAATCTGTCTCCATAGTTGCCCGGTCTGCCAGATCTGGCTGTTGAAGTTCCTGCTGCTGCAATTGTTGCAAGGTTTCTGAGGCTCCTCGCAAAATGTCATTTTTCCATTCAACCAATTTACGGCGGAAAAATTCCAGCATGACGGGATTCATGAAGTCTTCATCTTCAGAGGGTGAGTAGTCAGGGGGTAAAGTTACCGATGACATAATAAAGCTGCCTCCCATTTTCTATATAAAATCAGTCAGTCCGCCTTCTTTAAAGCACCAAAAAAGCCAAAAGAAGATGTATGCTTATATCAGAAAAAAAGCAAGAATCAAGAAAATTTTGGGTTAATAGTGCCAGACTATTGTTGATATTTGGCCAGTTCTACCTTAGCGCGCAACTCAATATCCATCATAACTTCCCGGATACGCGGATCCGTGAAATGCTGCTTTTTGGCAGATGTCAGAGCCGCCAGTTTTTCCAGTCTGGCTTTAGGAATTCCGCCCATCAACAAAGCCATACGCAGCTCTTCAAGCTCTTCAAGCAGCTCTTCTCCTTGCTGGCGTGCTTTTTTGCGCTCTTCCGGATCACCGGGCACTTCCTGTAGAGCCAATAAGGCATCTGCCTGGTTGGCAGGTGCAGCGGAGGATGCAGAGGAAGATTCCGATGTTCCTCCAAGAAATTTGGAAAAATCAGAGGAACTGCCGGAGGATTTTTTCTTATCCTTCGTTTTAGAGATTTTGGCTGAGTCGGCAGAGCGGATTTTCATAATAAAAAATGAGACCTCAATATAGCTGTTTATGTACTAATTTGGTGCTGTTCTTGCAGTCAGCCTATCATAACAGAAGTAAATACGAAGATAAAATTTTAAAGAAAATTCAAATAATTAATGTTGGCACGATATTCGCATTAAAAAGGAGGTAGCAACCATAAGCTAAAGGTATTAAAAATGATAAAAAGCAAGACTTTACAAGCACTTCCAGTGTTCAGGGCACCTTCTTTGGGCCTTGGTTTCAGATCTATAAGGCAAAAATTTCTGGTCGGAATGATCACTTTCATGGCTATTTTTTTCCTAGCCAGCCTGGCACATTCTGCCTCCCGCATCAAGGATATCGCCAATGTGGAAGGTGTGCGAGACAACCTGCTGGTTGGATACGGTTTGGTTGTTGGTCTGAACGGTACCGGGGATGATATCGCAAAATCTATCTTTACCAAGGAAAGCTTAATCGGGATGCTGGAGCGTCTGGGTGTCACAGCGCGGGATTCCAGCTTAAAAACAGATAACACGGCTGCCGTTATGGTGACTGCCGTTCTACCTCCATTTGCCCGTCAGGGAACACGTATCGATGTAAACGTTTCTGCTCTTGGGGATGCCCAAAGTCTTCAAGGCGGTACTCTTCTTGTTACACCTCTTGTAGGTGCCGACGGTGAAGTTTACGCTGTTGGGCAAGGACCTCTTGCAATTGGAGGATTCCAGGCTGGTGGAAATGCTGAAACCATTACGCGTGGTGTCCCAACAAATGGTAAAATCTCAAACGGTGCCATCGTAGAGCGCGAGCTAGGCTTTGAAATGCGCGACATGGATGAAATCCAGCTATCTTTAAGAAATCCTGATTTTACAACAGCACGCCGTATCGCACAGGCTGTGAATCAGTTCATTGGGCAGCCCGTGGCTGCCTCTTTAGATCCCACAACGGTTAAGGTCAGAGTCCCTGCAAGTTACAACAAGAATGCCGTAAACTTGATTACGGATATTGAACAACTTCGCGTATCTCCAGACAACATCGCAAAAGTTGTGGTGGATGAGAACACCGGCGTGATTGTAATGGGAGAAAACGTACGCATTAATACTGTGGCGATTGCTCAAGGAAACCTGACAATCCGAATTACTGAGACTCAGCAAGTTTCACAACCAAACCCATTTGCAAACCTTGGATTGGGTGGCAATACCTTGACGCAAACTCTTACCAATACTGGTGGAGCATCCGGTGCGGTAAGTGGTGGAACAGGTAGCAGTACCGGAGGAACAAACACAAATACAAACACTTTAAATGCAGCGCCAACAGACATCGTAGATGCTGTGACTGTAGACCGGACTAATGTTCAGATTGACGAAAGCACAAATAGAAAACTGACGGTTCTTCAATCCGGTGTCAGCTTGCAAGAACTTGTAAATGGCCTGAATGCTCTGGGTGTTGGACCGCGTGATATGATCACCATTCTACAAGCCATTAAGGCTGCTGGTGCTCTGCAAGCAGAAATTGAGGTGATCTAATGTTAGGAAATCTAAATTCAACATTAGCCCTTCAGACTGAACTTGCCTACAGCGCAGAACCAGGTAACCAGTTGAATGCATCCAAGCAGCACGGCAACTTTAAAGAAGCAGCTGAAAACTTTGAAGCCTTCTTCGTGCACCAAATGATGGAAATGATGTTTAAAGGCGTCAAAACCGACGGCGTTTTCCGCGGTGGCCAGGCTGAAAAGGTTTTTCGGTCAGTAATGTTTGAAGAAATGAGTAAAGAAATCTCACAAAGTGGTCAGCTGGGAATTGCAGATTCTATCATGCGTCAGATGATTCAGATGCAAGAAGAATTAGACCAGCAGAATGTTCAAGGAGTATAGATCATGAATGCAGAATACTATTTTGACCAATTAATTGGTGTGAGCGAAAAACTGATTGATATTTTGTCAGTTGAAAGCAACCTGATCCGCGAACGCGAAATTGAAAACCTGCATAATCTGCAAGAGGAAAAAACCCGCCTGAGCTTTGAATACGAAAAACAGGTGAGCGTCCTGGGTGAGCAGCCTGAACTTATTGATTATGCCAATCCCACACAAAAGGAACGATTGAAATCTCTGGCTATCGATTTTGAAGAGGCCGCAAAGGAAAATTTGAAAGTTTTAAAAGCCGCACATGAAAGCGGAAATCGTGTGTTGATCGCCATTAAGAACGCAGCCCTTGAGATGCAGAGCAATGGTAAAGGATACACACAAAACGGGGCATCCACCAACACGGCGCAAACCAGCCAAAATGTGTCGGTGTCCATAAATGAGAAATTATAAGAACATAGGATAAAAGACAATGTCACTGGGTCTTGCCTTACAATCAGCGATTAGTAGCCTGCAACTTAATCAGCGGGCAATGACTGTTACATCCAGTAACATTGCTAACGTTAATACCCGGGGCTATACACGTAAAATTCAGGGTCAAGAATCCCGTATTCTCGGTGGTCTTGGAACCGGGGTACGTGATAATGGTATTACCCGCCGGGTAGACCAGTTTTTGATCAAAGATATTCGTCGGGAATCTTCTTTATTTGGTGCATTGGCTTACCGCACCGAGATTCTACGCCAAACACAGGACTTCTTTGGAACACCCAGCAGTAATACTGGTATCAATGCTGCCATCAACCAGCTGGGAACAGCCCTGTCAGCTTTATCAATCAACCCGGATGATAACGTAGCCCAGCTTGATTTCTTGACCTATGCCCAGGAAACAGCGCGCCAAGTACGCTTCATGAATACTGAATTGCAAGGTTTAAGATCTACTGTTGATCAGGAAATTAATGATACTGTTAATTCTATAAATACGCTGCTAAACCAGATTCATGACTTGAATGTTCAGATTTCTCAAGGCCGTGCCGGTGGCAATCCAACACCAGAGCTGGATGATATTCGTGACACTTATGTGGAAGATTTATCTGAGTTGATCAACGTCTCTACTCTTGAAAACCCTACCGGGAGCCTTTCCATCATCATTGGAGGGGTTGTCGTTGTAGACCAGGTCGTGAAAGAGTTTAGTTATTCTCCGCAAAGCAGTGTGGCGCCTGGAACAACGTTCAGCAACATTACACTGACCGGTTTTACAGATGCCAGTCCATTTATCACAAATGGCCGGCTAAGTGAGCAGTTGGCCCTGCGGGATACGACTCTTCCAAACATGGCGGCACAATTAGATACCTTGGCTCGTACGGTATTTGATGAAATGAACGCCATTCACAACCTTGGAACATCCTTCCCACCCCCAAGCAGTCTGACAGGGTCGGTAGGTGGATTTACAGGTGCTGAAGTAATTGGAGCCACCACAACTGGCGTCTTGAGAGTCGCAGTGACCGATGCCAATGGGGATATTATTGATGATGGAACAGGTAATCCTGCTTATCGAGACATTGACCTTGGTGCCTTAGGAGCCGGTGCAACCATTACAGATGTCGTTAACGCCATTAATGCAGTGCCTTACAACACCTTGCTCACAGCCAGTATCAATGCTGATGGACAATTACAGATTGTAGGGGCCGGTACAAACCGAATTGCCCTGACGGAAGTTACTGCGGTAGATTTTGCCGGATCCAACCAAGGGTTTTCGCACTATTTTGGACTGAATGACCTCTTCACAGCTGATACGGCTGCCGTGTCAACAGATGAGGGGGCATTTGCCGGAAGTCTTAACGTATCAGCATTCCTGCAAAATGATCCACAGCGTGTAGCTTCTACCCGCCTTGGAACAGGCACCTATATCATTGGTGATAATGCTATTTCTATCGGGGATGGCTCAAATGCCCTGGCTTTGGCTGATAAACTTGGTGAAAATCTGGCTTTTGCTGCCTCTGGGGGCTTGCCCACCATGTCGCGTACTCTTGCCGGTTATGCATCTGCCATTATCACGGACTCTGCCAATAAAGTGGCAAAAGCAGAAACAGATATGGATGTTCAACGCACTGTGGTTGAAAATCTGATTTTCCGCCTTAAAGAAGATAGCGGAGTGGACATTGACCAAGAACTTTCACAAATGATCGAATATGAGAATGCGTATAACGCTTCTGCACGTGTGATCAGCACGATTCAGCGCATGTTCGATGAACTGGAAAGAATTGTATAAGAAGGATTGATCTATGGTTTTAACAATTGGTGACATTGCACAATCAGGACGTCTTTTAAACCAGATTGGTAAGACACAAGATAGTTTGGATCGGGTGCAGATACAGTTAAGTACTGGTGCCAAGGCAGAAGTTTATTCTGAAATTTCAGGAAATGCCAACCGGTTGCTGCTAGTAGAAAATGCCTTTGTGCGCACACAGCAATTTAATAGAAACATTCAGGGTGTTCAGCTGCGCACGGAAATGATGGATTCCACGCTGACTCAAATGGTAGATCTGGCAACAGAATTTAAATCTCTGCTATTGAGTGCGACTTCAGCAGAAAACTATAATGAATTTGACGTAGATGGCCAAGCCCAAGACTTACTGGAGAGATTTTCAAACCTTTTAAACGTTGAAGCTGACGGAAAGTACCTGTTTGCAGGGACGGCTACCACAACCCAACCTTCTGTTGTTCCTTCCCCGTTAACAGCACCGTCAAATGCAGGAACCAGCCCAGCGTTCACCCCGGAAGATCCCAGTCTGTTCACACCTGCTGATCCTGAATGGCAGGACTTTTACGGCTTTTACCAAGGAAACAATGGCACATTAAGTGTGCGCATCGCAGAAGATCAGGTCATCAATTATGGTATTACAGCCAATGAACAGCCTTTTGTGGATCTTATGTACTCATTGCGCCTGGCAGCAACCTTTAATGACGGATCTGACCCCGGATCTGAGCTTGCTCG
This sequence comes from Alphaproteobacteria bacterium, assembly GCA_028284025.1. GTDB lineage: Bacteria > Pseudomonadota > Alphaproteobacteria > JANQSM01 > JANQSM01 > JANQSM01. The sequence continues at coordinate 9,580 of JANQSM010000154.1, forward strand.
CTTAAACTCTGCACTGGATTCTGTGACAACTGCCGTAGATGGCATTATTGACAGACAAAGCCGTTTGGGTCAGCAAATGCGAACCGTCGACATGGAAAGAATACGGAATGAGGACACAATTGGCAGATTCAGTGACCTGATTGGTGAAATTGAAGCCACAAATATTCCAGAGGCTGCAACCCAGCTAAGTCAGTTCCAAACTCAGCTGGAAGCCTCATATCTTGTAACCACCCGTTTGCGGCAGGCAAGCATAATTAATTTCTTAAACTAAAATGATAAGAGGTGATTGAATGTTTGAACACAATATGCATAAATCAGAGTATGAAAGAAAATCATCTCTCCCCTCTGAAGAGGCTTTAAAGACAATGTCAGAAACACAAGACAACCCTGATGTGATTCAGCTTAAAAATCAGCTTGGTGAGTTTGAGTTCCACCGGGATCAGCTTTTAACCTTTTCCAACGGAATTATTGGCTTTACTGACCTGCAAGAATTTGCCATTGCCAACATCCCTGGTGATGAAGACCAACAATTCAAGATTTTGCAATCGATAGAAGTTCCAGAGCTGTCTTTTATTGTCCTTCCAACAAGTGGCGAAACTTCACCGCTTGAAGCTGAGGATGTGAAAGAGCTTGCAACAAACTTTAGTATCGATCCAAAAGATCTGGCCCTGTTATTTATTGTAACGATCCGCAACATGGGAAGCGTTGTAAAAGTGACCATGAACGCCCGCGCGCCGATTGTTCTTGATACAGATAAGAAAACTGGCAGACAATATATTTTGCCGAATCAAAAATATTCGATTCAGCATGAACTGTAAAAAATAACAGGCCCTTAAGGCCTGCTCTTGTTGTATTCTCTGGCTTTCCTCCTTTCGGAGGCAAGGGCGGAGTGTATACCTGTTTCTATTAACGTTTCCTTTACACATACCTGATATTCTATAGGCAATATGGCATGAAGCCGTATTGTATACTGCGTATAAATCCATGTAGGAGATAAACTATGCTTAGTCTTATTACGAATACGTCTGCGTCTGTCGCCCAGAGAAATCTCGGTGATACGAATCGCACGTTAAGTTCAACGCTAGAGAAGTTGTCTTCAGGTCTTCGTGTAAACAAGGCTTCTGATGACGTGGCTTCTATGGCAATTGGTTCCCGTTTAAATTCTGAATTAACTGCCCTTCGCACTGTTGCAACCAATGCTGGTCAAGCCGTGTCTCTTCTTCAAATTGCTGAAGGAACATATTCACGGATTAATGACATGCTTGTTCGAATGAAGTCTTTGTCTTCACAGTCTGCGAACGGTACATTGTCTGACACAGAACGTCAGCTTCTTGATGTCGAATTTCAAGCTTTGAAAAACGAGATTGACCGTGTAGCTGCTGATACTGAGTTTAACGGACAAACGCTTGTTAATGCAGAGCTAACCACAAACACTATATCTGACGAAGATACCGCAGCAGATGGTTATGTTGTAAACGTTGTTGGTAACGTTGATGCAACCGGTGACTTTGCTGTATCCGCTCTTTCTGGTGGTCTTTACACCATTTCAGTAGACGGATATTCCGGCACAGTTTCCAATAGTCTGGTTTCTGCTGGTGCTTTGACTGAACAAGTTGTTGTAACGATGACTCATGCCACAAACGAGGGTTCTCTTGTTCTAACCCTTGGAACTGGTTACGGAATCGCGGCTGACGCCGGTGGTACACTGGATGGTGGTACAGCCAACGTTCTAGACATTGCAACATCTACTTCAGATGCAACAGTGACTAAGAACTTCCGCGTTGGGTCTGGTTCAAATTCAAGTGAAGATGTGATTTCTGCCACCATTAACGGTGCAAACGCAACTTATCTTGGGTTTGACAGCAACTCTAACTCAACAATAAGCATCACAACAACAGCAAATGCTGATAAAGCATCTGCGTTAGTTGATTGCAGCATCAACTAACGCAGATGCTTTATCAGCATTTGCTGTTGTTGT
>JANQSM010000169.1 GCA_028284025.1 Alphaproteobacteria bacterium
GCCTCGGCAAACTGTTGCATGGCTGGAATCCATTGGCCTTTTTTGGCAGCCAATGCCCCACGCCACAGAGCAACCTCAGCAAAAGCGTCTAATTTCGGATTCAACAAATATTTTTTGGCATTGCCATACTGACTGACCATGAAAGCTTCTGCCCCGCGTAAAGCAAGAACTTCCGGCTTTTCGGCAAATTCTGTGTCCTGTTCTGCCATTAAATTAATCAGGGCCAGGGATTCACTGTGAAATCCGTGCGCTGCATAAAAACGCGCCAAATTGTAACGGGCTTCCTGTTTTTTATAGTCACTTGATGTAGCAAGCTCGAGAAACAAGGTTCCTTCTGCATCTACAAAGTGGCCCAGATCTTTTCTCTCCCAGTCTTCAAACCGGTAAATCCGAACAGATGAAATTCCCTTGGCGGCAGCATCCACATTTTTGGTAATTTGTAATCCACGCGCATTGGCAATAGAAAAACCATCCGCAGCCGATTGCATATAGGTGGCATCAGATCGCAGGCTGATGGCGAATCCTTGAATGGTTGGTAGAATTCTAAAATCTACATATTTATAACTTTTGGCGACCCCGCGCCCCAGAGCACTGATGGTTCCAGTCATCAGTTTATCTTGAAAAACCGGATCGATGAATTCAACAACCTTGCCTGGTTGATCAATTGGTAAAAAGACGCGCGGTCCAGAAGAACTCTCTGGTTGGCTTTCCGGGGCAATTGCAATTTCAGGAGACAGGACACCGGGTTTAAAGTTAATCACCCAGGATTTGTTATTACGTGTCACTGTTGGGCTTACTCCGGCTGTAACGGGAATTTCAAGTACGGTTCCGTTATTAGCTTCAAGCTGCTGGATAGTCCCAATCAGTTGGTTGGTAATTTTAGCGGTGGATTCATCTATAATTTTGCCCAGTTCATCAAAAACCACATAAGCTTTATCAAAGCGGGCAAATACAGCTGCATTTACATTGTTGGGCCAGGCAATTTCCACGCGGATGGAATTTTCTTCTTCGCTGACCAGAAGAGGGATATCCGGGCCGACAAACGCAACATCAGAATAGGTGAATACTTCCTTGGGGCCAGTTGGCACAAGAGGCTGACTACTGGATTTTTCCGTTTCTTGTACGGGAGGCTCAGGCAAGCTTTCCGCTTCAACCTTGCGTTTTTCTACATCTTTTTGGGCCTGTTCTTCTGTCAGATTAGTGATTTTGGGCTGAGGTTCAGGTGATTTCTCAATCTTTTGAATCGCTAATGGCTTAGGCTTAGGCCCAGGGTCTTTAGCAGCTAAAATATCTACTGCCACGTTTCCGCTATCTACAAAATCACGGGTGCGGGTGTTCTGGTCAACAGTAATAATAATGGCTGTTTTGTTATTGGCGGTTTCAACCTTCAGATTTTTAAGGGTCGGGTACCGGGATAGATTAAAAGCAGTTTTATCAAACTGAATCTTTTTATCAAAAGTGACCGAGACCTTGTTTTTGGATTTTCTAACTGTGTAGTTATGAGCTGCAAGATCATCAAACACAATTCGATCATAATTTGCGTGATGCCCAAATCGCATGGTGGTTTGAATAGGCTTGTTGAGAGTCTGAGCAGGTACAGGTGTGCCTGGTTTTCTTAGATCAATAACAATCTTTTTGCCGGCACTGGATGTAAAATGGGTTAAAAACAGGGTTTGTTTCAAATTTGCCGTAAATGCCAATCCACTGGGGCTGATTTTCATATTTCGTAAAAAAGGTTGAAGAGTTTTACTGGCCTGTTGAAAATCTGCCTTTAAAGGCCGGTCAAAGACGATTGTCATGGCTCCTTCTTCTGTGTAGGCCTGATATCCTACCGCATTGGGCCATTCAAAAATCAGTCTGGCATAATCTCCGTTATTTTCGCCAATAACCCAGACAGACTCAGCACTTCGGGCGGGTACACCTAAAGAGAGTAGCACTAAAATCAGCAGTCCGGCAGGCAAGAATCTAGAGAACATAAGGGTATATTACAATATCAACACGTCGAGACAGAGCGAATTTTTCATATTCTGGAATCTGTGGGTTAAGTATGGAAAATTTTGCATCAGCAAAGCCAAGAACATGGATATTTCGCCGTAATCCAATGCTGTACAACCTTGCCGCCAAAGCTTGTGCGCGGCCCATGGAAAGTTCCCAGTTGCTGGTGTATTCACCACCGCGCAAGGGACTAGGATCTGTGTGGCCGTATATTTCAATTCGGTTTTTAACATTGCGTAAAATCCCACCCAGTACCACAAGAACGGGGCGCGCTTCAGGTTTTAAGTCCGCACGGGCAGGGGCAAACAGCAAATCACTTGGCAGGGAAATGATAAGTCGGTCTTCCAGTCGCTGGATTGTAATATCCTCTCTCAATTCATTTTGGGTGATTTGGGTGGCCAGAATCCGGCTTAAATAATCCAGATTGATGGCGCGGCGGCGGAAAATTTCTGGAACTGCCTCATGCAAAGGGCGACCTACACCACCGGTTGCTTCAGCTTCCTTAAAAGCAGAATCAAGGGAGTCCATAACTTCCTGCCACACGGCTTTGTCCAGGGTTGACATGGAAAACAACAGTACAAAAAATGTCAATAACAGGGAAAGCGTGTCAATAAAGCTAACAATCCAGGGCGGTTCAACCGGCCCGGTGTCTTTGGGCTTAGGCTGCATTGCCGGGGGAGGAGGAGCAGGTTGCTGTACAACTTCTTCCTCTTCTTGTTTCTTTGGCTCTTCTTTTTTTACCTGAGCTTCTTCAGGAATCTCAAAGTCATCTTCATCGGCCATCATTGTTGTTCCTTTTGCTGTTTTTCAAGCATATAGTCGGTAAAATCAAGTTGTGGCCTGTTTTCTGGCACGATATAGAAAAAGAATTCAATTTTGTCCACATTTCCTCCATTGCGCAAGCCAGCGGCAAAACGGTCTTTGGGTAGGCCTAAGGATAGAAAAAGTCGGGCAAGTGCTCCGCCTCGGGCCATGGAAACGGTCTGAATCTGGCCGGCATTTGCGTTACGCTTAAAAGGAGGAGATGGCAGGAAAACTTCCATTAAATTATCCTGCGCAGGTTTTTCATCCAGCAAGGTTTCCACAATCTGTTTTAGGAAAGGCATAACCTCTTCCTTGATCTTAGGACTTTCGGGATAAAAAAGATCGTTAGCGGATGCTTCTGCGCGCAACCCATTTGCTGTCTTCAAGTTTTCCAGCTCTAAAAGCTGGAACCTATCTTCAAATAATTTGCGGATTTTAACATCCAAAGGGGCGTCAGCGTTTGCTGCGTCGGGAACAACCGGACGGACCTCACTGTCATCCAGAAAACCTGGTTCGCTTAATGCCCCCTTCACGCTTTCTATAACGGTGCGGGCTTTCTTAGCCTCAAAGTTGGACAGGGCGACAAGAACAATGAAAAAAGCCAATAACAACATGAATAAGGCAACAAATAGAAAAGATGTGTTGCCACGCCGTAAAGAATCATCTGAAGCAGTGTTTAAAAGTGCAATCGGCGTTGAAAATATTTTTTGTATCAAAATTCACAAACTGTATTAATTAGCCCAGTCTTATTGTATCGTGGCTAGTCAAAAGAGGCAAGAATTGCGTCAATCTCATCCTGATTACACGCATTATCTGGCAATTGTGGTCCATTAAGCAGATCTTCTTCCTTCTTA
>JANQSM010000175.1 GCA_028284025.1 Alphaproteobacteria bacterium
TTGTCCCATCGCATTCATATGAAATATGTCCCTAAAATAAAATTTGAAGCCGACCACGGTCTGGATAATTTATGGCTAATGGACGATGCCCTTAAAAGCGAGCGCGTTCGCCGCGATGTTGAGAAAAAAGAAGATGACGACACCCTCAATTAACGGTTTTATCGTGCTGGACAAACCTAAGTCAATAACCAGCACCAAAGCTTTATCCATTGTAAAACGTTCCTTGAAAGTAAAAAAAGCCGGCCATGGCGGAACCCTGGATCCGATGGCTACTGGCATTTTGCCCCTTGCTTTTGGAGAAGCCACCAAGGCGTTAACATATGTGACAGGGTCAGAGAAAGTTTATCGTTTTACGGTGCAATGGGGCGCGCAAACCGATACGGATGATGCAGAAGGACAAGTCATTGAAACCTGTGACTACCGGCCGTCAGAAAAAGAAATTCTGGAAATTCTACCAAATTACATCGGAAAAATTGATCAATTGCCCCCTCAGTATTCTGCGCTAAAAGTAAAGGGTCAACGCGCCTATGAGCTGGCCCGGGCTGGTAAAAAAGCCGACATTAAGCCCCGCCAGGTCGAAATTAAAAAATTTGAACTGATTCGGGCTGATAAAAATGAGGCAGAATTTGAGGTAACCTGTGGTACCGGGACGTATATTCGCGCGTTGGGGCGTGATTTAGGTCAGCAATTGCGCTGCTTGGGACATATTACGGCCCTAAGGCGCAAAAAAGTCGGAAATTTTGATGAAAAAAGCGCTTTTCCTCTCGACTTTTTCGAAAAAAAAGGCCATATTGCCAATCCGGCAACCTTTCTGCTGGAAATTGAAGAAGCGCTGGACGACATCCCGGCAATTTCAGTCTCCGCGGCAGAAGCTGCCCGCCTGAAAAACGGTCAACCACTTTCCTTGGTGACTAAAACAGATCAGGCGCGGTTGCCCGCTGAAAATAAAGGCGATAATAAAACAGAACTACAGGGTAGGACGTTTTTTATAAAATCGGAAAACAATCTCCCCATAGCATTTTGTGAATATCGCCAGGCAGTGTTGAAACCTATAAGGGTATTTAATTTTTAACGAAAGGAAAGATGATGTCGATTACAGCTGAGAAAAAGCAAGCGCTTATTCAAGACTACCAAAAAGGTAAAACCGATACTGGATCTGCCGAAGTACAAGTTGCACTTCTGACAGAACGCATCAGTAATCTGACCGAACACATGAAGACACATAAAAAAGATCTTCACTCCCGCCGGGGACTATTAATTCTGGTTGGGCGCCGTAAACGGTTGCTAAAGTATTTGAAGAGCAAACACTTTGAAACCTACCAGGATGTCATTAAGCGTCTGGGTCTAAGACAATAGTATTTTATAAATTACCAAATCCCGCCAATGGTCACCTTGAGCGTTGGAAATCATGAATCATATTGGCGGGCTTTTTTTTAAGTAAATCCTCAAGGTGATGTTTGTAAATTGTAAATGAAAGAAGAAAGTAAATTATATGAGTATGTTTAAAGTTTATCGTAAGGAAATTGACTGGGAAGGAAGAAAGTTAATTTTAGAAACAGGGAAAGTTGCTCGACAGGCCGATGGTGCTGTTCTTGTTACTTATGGAGATACCACTGTTTTATGTGCTGCTACTGGAGCGAAACAACAGGGAGATCAAGATTTTTTCCCACTGACAATCCACTATCTGGAAAAAACTTACGCTGCCGGGAAAATCCCGGGCGGATTTTTTAAACGTGAAGCCAAACCAAGTGAGCATGAAACATTGACATCTCGCTTGATTGACCGTCCAATTCGACCTCTTTTCCCGGACGGGTTCAAAAACGAAGTTCAGGTTATTTGTACGGTTCTATCTCATGATATGGAAAACTCGCCGGATATTGCCGCCTTGGTCGGGGCTTCTGCAGCGTTGACTCTGTCAGGTATGCCGTTTATGGGTCCCATTGGGGCAGCCCGTGTTGGTCTTATCGATGGCAAAACCGTTATTAACCCAACGCCAACAGAGCTGGAACAATCAAATCTGGATCTGGTTGTTGCTGGAACCAAGGAAGGTGTTTTAATGGTTGAATCCGAAGCATCGGAACTGGATGAAGACACGATGCTAAAAGCTGTTATGGCCGGACACAAATCCTTCCAGCCAGTAATTGATGCCATTATTGAAATGGCCCAAAACTGCGCCAAGGAGCCTTGGGAACTGCCTGAGAAGGATGAAAAACTGACCAAGTCTGTCAATAAAGAAATTGCTGATTTGTCAGAAAAAGACTTTCGTAAGGCCTATGGCGAAACCGACAAACAAACCCGATCTAATATGTTGAATGAAATTCGCACCAAGGTGAAAGAAGCTTTCGCAGAACGGGAAGATGTGCCATCGGCTATGGTTTCTGATCTGGTGAAAAAACTGGAATCAGAAATTGTCCGCCAGGATCTTTTAAAAACCAAGAAGCGTATTGATGGCCGCGGCACGGAAGACATTCGTAACATTGTCGCCGAAGCTGGCTTTTTGCCGCTGGCACACGGAAGTGCGCTGTTCACCCGCGGAGAAACCCAAGCCATGTGTGTAGCAACATTGGGAACCGGTCAGGATGAACAAATCATTGATGCTCTGGAAGGCGAATATAAAGAAAACTTCCTGCTGCACTATAACTTCCCGCCGTACTCAGTTGGAGAAGCCGGACGTATGGGCCCTCCAGGCCGACGGGAAATTGGGCATGGAAAATTGGCATGGCGGGCGTTAAAGCCGTTGATGCCTTCCAAGGAAGACTTCCCGTATACCATTCGTGTTGTCTCTGAGATTACCGAATCCAACGGATCATCTTCCATGGCAACTGTGTGTGGAACATCCCTGGCGATGATGGATGCCGGAGTGCCACTTCCAAAATCAGTCGCTGGAATTGCTATGGGTCTTGTCAAGGAAGGAAAAGACTTTGTAGTGCTGTCTGACATTATGGGAGACGAAGACCATCTGGGTGACATGGACTTTAAAGTTGCTGGAACTCATGAAGGTATTACCGCCCTGCAAATGGACATCAAAATCACCAGCATTACCGAAGCGATCATGAAGCAAGCGTTGAAGCAGGCTCAAAAAGGCCGCAGACATATTTTGAAAGAAATGACGCAAGCGCTGGATCATGCCCGTGAAGGTGTCAGTGAGAATGCACCTCAAATGATTTCCCTAAACATTCCAACCGACAAGATTCGTGATGTTATCGGTACCGGTGGAAAGGTCATTCGTGAGATCTGTGAAACAACAGGATCTACGGTAGACATCGATGATGATGGAACAGTACGTGTGGCTGCAGTAAACCGCGATGCTGCCCAACAGGCTGTTGACTGGATCAAGGGGATTACGACAGACCCGGAAGTGAACGATGTTTACACGGGTAAAGTTGTTAACATTCTGGACTTTGGGGCGTTTGTCGATCTACCTGGTGGACGGACTGGCCTGGTTCACATTTCCGAATTTGCCAATGAACGCATTGCCAAAGTAACGGATGTGGTCCAGTTGGATGATGAAGTCAAAGTCATGGTCATCGGCTATGATCCGCGCGGTAAACTGAAACTGTCTTATAAGGCAGTGGACCAGGAAACCGGCGAAGCATTGGAAGATGCAACACAACGTGCTTCCAAGGGTGGCGGAGACAGAAAGCGCAAAAAAGAAGCGTAGACCTTCCCCTTAAAACAAGCTATATTGGCCCTCTATGGAAAGGACTTCCATAGAGGGTTTTTATATTAAGGAGGCCAATTGCCATGACACTCATGACCCAGAAATCTATTACATTTACAACATTTGACGGGCTGGAAGATTTTGACACCATTCTGGTGGGAAAAACCAACAAGGGCGTTTGCGCGCTTTACTTTGGTGCAAATGTAGACACAGTTTTCAGCCGCTTGCAGGAAGATTTTAAGGGAGCAACCCTCACCTGTGATGCGCAAGCTCTGGCCGATGAAATGACTGGTATTATTGCGATTTTGCAAGGTGTATTGACTATTGAAGAATTTGGCTTTTCTTTTGACATTGAGTCAGGCACAACTTTCCAACAAAAAGTATGGCAGGCTTTGTGTACTATTCCGACCGGACAAACCCGTACTTATGGTGAAATTGCTGTACAAATTGGCGATTCAAAAGCAGCACGTGCCGTTGGAACAGCATGTGGCCAAAACCCGATCGCCCTGCTCATTCCATGTCACCGTGTTGTGCCTTCCACTGGCGGTGTTGGAAATTATGCTTATGGTGCTCCAATGAAAGAAATGCTCTTGATCCAGGAACAGGATGAAGCTTTCACCCCTGTTCCTTCCGTTAGATCCGCCTCCATGGGCCAGGCAGCTGCCTAAACAAATGCAATCTATGCTACCCTTAGATGTCAAAGAATTATTATGTCTATATTCTAACCAATAATACGAATACTGTTTTGTATATTGGGGTGACCAATGACTTAACCAGACGCGCGTGGGAACATAGAGAGAAAAAATCAAAAGGATTCACTGAAAAGTATAATGTAAGGAAACTTGTTTATTTTGAACAAACCGAGTCTGTCGAAGCCGCATTAATAAGAGAAAAGCAGTTGAAAAACTGGAAACGTGCTTGGAAAGAAAAATTGGTTGAAGAAATGAATCCCGACTGGAAAGATTTGTATAAACAGTTTTAAATTGCACCTTCAAGGTGCCGGGTCGAAGCCCGGCATGACAAAGGATTAAGACCCTGTCATCCCGGACTTGATCCGGGATCTCAAGCGTGACGGAAGCACAAAACAAAAAGGAAATTGAAATTGAGTCCAGAAATAATAGACCTTCTTTATAACGTTGCCGGTTTTCTCGGGTCGGCTTGTGTAATTGCTATGTACTTTGCCAATGTGACAGGGCGTATTAACAGCCAGGGGCTTATCTACCCAATTGTCAATTTGCTGGGAGCGATTTTGCTGATTATTTCCCTCTACCGGTTTTTTAATTTAGGCTCTTTTATTATTGAGATTTTCTGGGCCGTGATCAGCTTTGTTGGTTTGTGGAAATATTATCGGCGCAAAACAGGAAAAATTAAACCGCAACTAGATATCGAGGTTTGATACTTTCAGCGCGTTATTTTGAATAAATTCACGGCGCGGTTCCACAACATCGCCCATCAGGGTAGAGAATAGCTCTTCCGATATATCATCCGCCCCAATTTTAACCTGTAATAGATTTCGGGACTCTGGGTCCATGGTCGTATCCCATAACTGGGTATCATCCATTTCTCCCAAACCCTTATAGCGAGAGATGGTCATGCCCTTGCGCCCAGCAGCGAAAATAGCCTCTGCCAGTTGATGAGGCCCATGAATGGTTGTTTCCTTGTCTTTCACCACCAATTTTACCGGCTTATCATAAGTTTCTTCTAGATGCGCTTGCAAGGATTCCAGTTTACGCGCATCAGCAGCAGCCATTAAAGCTTTGTCCAGTTTATACGTCTTGGTTACACCCATGCTGTGCCAGACAAAATGAATCGCCCCGTTTTGATAAGAGCCACTCCATGTTGCTTTCTCTTTTGTATTTAAACTTTGCAAGCGGCTAACAATTTTTTCGATCAAAGGCTGTAGTGCCTTTTCGCCTTCTTCTTGCTTTTCGGGAGAGAACAACCCTGCAATGGCAGCTTGTTCAAGCACCTGAATCGAGGAAGCTTTGGGAAGCATACTATCAATTGTATGTTTGGCAATGCGCGCTTTCTCAAGATGCTGTGCCAGATCTTCGCCGACAATCTTGGTACCGTTTCCTAATTCCAGTAATGTATCTTCCAGACAGTTCTTAATCAGGTAATTTTCTAAGGCGCGCTCATCTTTCAAATAAACCTCTGAATTGCCGCGCTTGGCCCGAAACAAAGGTGGTAAGGCAATGTATAGATGACCCCGTTCAATCAAGTCCAGCATATGGCGGAAAAAGAACGTCAACAGCAAGGTACGAATATGCGATCCATCCACGTCTGCGTCCGTCATGATAATAATTTTATGGTAGCGTAGTTTTTCAGGATCAAAATCGTCTTTGCCGATTCCAGTTCCCA
>JANQSM010000187.1 GCA_028284025.1 Alphaproteobacteria bacterium
ATTTAATTCCCTGTGCCAGTGGCAATTCTGAAGAAAAATTGATGGTATTGGTCGCCCGGCGCATGTAACTCTTCCATGAATCACTGCCTGATTCCCGGCCACCGCCAGTTTCTTTCTCACCGCCAAAAGCTCCGCCAATTTCAGCGCCACTGGTTCCTATGTTCACATTGACAATCCCGCAATCACTACCACGGCCTGAAGTAAATAGTTCAGCTTCACGTATATCAGTAGTAAAAATAGCAGATGATAATCCTTGCGGAACAGCATTATGTAACTCAATGACTTCTTCCAAATCTTCGTAGCTCATCACATATAAAATTGGCGCAAATGTTTCTTGCTGCACAACATCAGTCTGGCCTGGCATTTCAACAATGGCAGGGCGCGCGTAATAAGCCCGGGGAAAGTCTTTTTCCAGCACACGTTCCCCACCATGGATTTTCCCGCCCTCAGCTTTCGCCTGATCAAGAGCCGCCTGCATAGCTTCAAATGACTGCTTGTCAATAAGAGGTCCTACCAGGTTACGGTCATCCAGTGGATCACCAACCGTTACAGATGCATAGGTTTTTACCAGTTGTTCCACCAGCTTGACATAAATATCAGCATGTACAAACAAACGACGCAGTGTCGTACAGCGCTGCCCAGCCGTTCCGACTGCCCCAAAGGCAATCGCCCGCAAAGCCATATCAAGATCCGCTGACTTTGTAATAATCGCCGCGTTATTACCTCCCAGCTCCAACAGGCAACGCCCCATGCGTTCTGCTACTTTAGGGGCAACTTCGCGGCCCATGCGGCAGCTTCCTGTGGCGCTGACCAGACGCACAGCAGGATGCTCTACCATGACATCACCAATTTTTTTATCCCCCATCAATAAGGTGGAAAGATCATCTGTGGACACAGCATTATCTGTTGAATAATCTTCACGTGCCTGGTCCCAGATTTTCTGGCAGGCAATCGCCGTCAATGGTGTTTTCTCAGATGGTTTCCAAACAACGGAATTTCCACACACAATCGCCAGGGCAAAATTCCATGCCCATACAGCGACTGGAAAATTAAACGCACTGATCACACCAACTACCCCCAGAGGGTGCCAGGTTTCCATCATCTTATGATCAGGTCGTTCAGAAGCAATCGTTAGGCCATATAACTGGCGTGACAAGCCAACAGCGAAATCACAGATGTCGATCATTTCCTGAACTTCGCCTAAGCCTTCTGCCAGAGATTTGCCACATTCAATAGTCACAAGACGGCCAAGGTCTTCCTTGTTATCGCGCAACCGTTGGCCAAACAGGCGTATCAGCTCTCCACGCTTGGGCGCTGGCACATTGCGCCAGTCTACAAAAGCAGCCTGCGCGCGTTCAATCTTATCACGGGCACTGGCGGCAGAATCGGTGGTTACTTCCCCAATGACCGCTCCGTCAATCGGAGAATACACTTCCAGGTCCCCCCGTTTAATGCGGGAAAGATCAAAAGATTCAGAAATTTTTTCCGGTAATGTGGCCATCAGGTTTCCCCCTTTTTCCTGTTGTGACCTACGCTTCCTTTGCTTCTTGTAGGTCTTCCGATACAGTTTCTTCTTTAACAGCTGCGGGTTTGCCAGCAGCTTTTTGCTCTTTTTCCTGCTTGCGCTGAGCCCGGGCAATGGTTGCCTCTAAATCTCCTTGCGAGCAAAGCCCCAGAGCCACTGGATGTTGTGCCTTAATATTAGCCATATTCCAGTGTTCACGATTGCGGATTTTATCAATCGTATTTTTGGTTGTCCCGATCAATCGTACAATTTGTGAATCCGTCAATTCTGCGTGATTTTTCAGAATCCACATAATTGCATCTGGCTTGTCCTGACGCTTGGAAATAGGCGTATACTTCGGCCCTTTGGAACGCAACTTGGCTTTGGGGAGGTCCGACTTAGTTTTGTTCAGACGTGCTCTGGAGTCTTTTTCACAGCGCTCGATCTCATCTTTTGTCAGTTGACCGCCCAGCACGGGATTTAATCCATGCATCCGCCCGGCTACCTCGCCATCAGCAATAGCCTGAATTTCAAGATGGTGCAGACCACAAAATTCGCCGATCTGTTCAAATGTAAGTCCTGTATTCTCAATCAGCCACACAGCTGTTGCCTTGGGCATTAATGGTTTGTGTTTTGACATGGTTGATGCCTCTTGTTCGTTAAAATAAATTACCCTTAAAAACTTTGGTGGCCGGAAACACAAATTTCCGGCCGATTTGTAATATAGCAAAGTTTTTTTGCATTTAAAGAGGAATTTATACTTTCAGCAAAACCTTGCCGATATGGATGTTTTGCTCAAAATACCGGTGGGCTTGCACCACA
>JANQSM010000237.1 GCA_028284025.1 Alphaproteobacteria bacterium
TTCAACAGCCTGAGGGTCCATTTCAATTCCTTCTTGCTCCAAAAAATCGCTAATGGATTGCAGATCCATCCCGGCGCCTTCTGCACCCAGTTCAACTGAGGCGCCGTCCTGGCCGTCCTGCTCAGCTTCCTGCCCACCAGATTGATTAGAAGACTGACCATCATTGGCTTGATCCATCCAGCCCCGCTCTTGAGAGGCCATTCCATCCACATCAGCATTTAAAGCTGTGCGCCGCAGATGCTCAACCGCCTTTTCCAGACGTTCATCATCTCGAAGGGGTGCTCCAAAGGGTCTTTTTTCAGCAACTTGCATAAGAAATAGTTTATTCTTTTTATTTGAGAATGATTCTCAATTTAGGACTCGCAAGACAATCTGTCAATAGAAAAACCGGTAAAAAATCTTTTTAATATTGACACCTAATATTGAATTAGGATACAAGTTTGAAATACTGAACTTGTGCCGATTTGATAGCTTCAGCTTGCGGGCACATTAAACAAACAGCTAAAGAGAGGAAATCAACATGACATTTAAGCTTGTGATTTTTAAATATCGAATGTGCAGCTAGCGCACAGTCCCTAATTATTTCGACACAATACTTTAACGCACTTCTGGCTGATTTTTGATAGGCTTTATGCATTCAAAATCCACTTTGAGGCGAAGATTTTTACATACTTATAAAAATATTTTTTGAAAGGATTTAGAAAATGACAACTTTTTTTGATGGATATCCGACTGACACAGACCTTGCCGAGCTGGCCGAGGAAGGAACCCGCCATTTGGTAATAGACAGCCTTGGAATTGTGCTGAAAATTCCTGCTGATATGGCCGTTTCTTTTGTTAAAAAAAGTCTTAGTGAACACCCTAAATTTGCCGTCACAAGGGGGGGAAAAAATGTTAGAATGTTTAGCACGCGCTGCCCTGCCTCTGCCCGCAGGGAAACTTTAGAACATGAAGTTATTCCTTCTCTTCAAAGTGAGTACGGTGCCGAGATTGTCGCAATCTTTCCATTAGAAATACCCCGTGGCGGAGTTGCTGAACATCCAGTGCAGCATTGTCATCGCGCCCGCTGTGCTTAAGACATAAATTTTCTCCAATCGCAATAATCACCGGGGGTGGACTATCCACCCCCGGTTTTTTGTTCTTTATGGGTGTCGCTATATATGTATTATTAGATTCTCATTCTAAGCTTATTAAAGAATGAAGCGCTGATAATTTTGGAGGAACCATGCCATACCGCATTACTGTCTTTGCCGATTATGCCGGAGGGTATCACAAAACAGATTATGCTTTTACTGAAGTAGATGATGAACTGGCAGCACAATTTCCCGGATCTAACATTAATTATGTTGCCGTACCTGCATTTGACGTCATCAGTGCAGGATTTTTGATTGCTCATTCTGCGCTACGTCAAAAAGTGCCCGGAAATGAAAAACTTGAAAACCGCATTTTGTTTCATAATGTCGCGCCACGTCATGATAATGCCAATGCCCGCAAAACCAACCAGGGTGAGGGGTTAGCCTATACCCGTTTAAAAAACGGTGTCCATGTAATCGGAGTCAATGCCAACGGCCCGTTTGGTGGAACATTTTCTTACCTATTGCCGTTTGTAGATACAATTCATGAAGTGGATATTGGCGATACCACCTCCCAGTTTCGATCACGGGATGTTTTCCCGGCTCCGGCCAAGCAAATCATTGTTGACGAGCGTACAGATATTTTAAAACGCGATATCACAAGCTTAATTCCCAAGGTTGAAACAGAAGATATTACCGCCATTGCTGAAAATGTAACCGAGCTACGTTGCAACCGGGTTTATATTGATGGCTATGGCAACATTAAATTAGACCTGACCAAGGAAAAAAGTTTAATGGCTTTTCAAGATGGTGATTTTATTGAAGTTACCATTGGTAAAAAAACCATTCCTGCTGTTGTCAAATATGATGGTATGTTTAGTGTTCCGGACAAGGGGCACAATACGGCAGTTGTTTTGTCGCCAGGCAGTTCGGGCTGGAACATTGGAAATCATGTTGAATTTATGCAGATCTCACAAAGATCCCGCGATGCCTCTTTACTGTTTGAAAGAGTAGAAGAAACCCGCCACCAGCGTGTCACCCTACGTACCGTTACAAACCCGGCAGTCACCGCGGAAATGCAAAC
>JANQSM010000280.1 GCA_028284025.1 Alphaproteobacteria bacterium
ACATCCGCACCCTGGCAAAGCGGGCCTACCCCAAACTGACCAAAACCGGAAAAATCAATGTTTTGGTGGTAGGCGGTAGTTTGGGCGCCACGGTATTTAGCGATGTTGTGCCCCACGCCATTGAGCAATTACCCAAAACCGTATTGAAGCGCATTCACATTACTCAACAATGCCGCATAGCTGACTTGCCAAGGGTAGAGTCTATTTATAAATCCATCCATAGCATTACTCACGAACTGGGAACATTTTTTAAAGATATGCCAGACAAACTGGCCCAGGCTCACCTGGTTATTTCCCGGTCGGGGGCATCTACTGTGGCTGAGCTAGCCACTGCCGGACGACCTTCTATTCTGGTGCCTTTCGCCCAATCTTTGGATCAAGATCAAATGCATAACGCCCTGGCATTGCAAGATGCTGGCGGCGCTGTGGTGGTTAAACAAACAGATTTTCGCGCAGATTATCTGGCTGAAACCCTGATAGATCTTGCAAAAGATCCAAAAATACTGCAAAACATGGCTAAACAGGCAAAAAAACACGGCAGCCCGGAAGCCGCCAAGAACTTATTTAATGAGGTTGAAAAGATTATATGAAAAAAATCCCTCTTCCCATCGGCACTCTTCATTTTGTCGGTATTGGTGGTATCGGCATGAGTGGTATTGCCGAAGTCATGCATAATTTAGGCTACATTGTGCAAGGCAGTGATGCAAAAGCCAGTGCGAATACGCAGCGTCTGGAAAAGATGGGCATCAAGGTTTTTATTGGTCATGATGCGGACCACGTAAAAAATGCTGAAGTATTAATTCGTTCTTCCGCTGTGAAACAGGACAACTTGGAAGTAGTTGCTGCTCGGCAGAAAATGATCCCTATTATTGAACGGGCAGAAATGCTGGCAGAAATCATGCGCCTGAAGTCGGCGATTGCTATCGCCGGAACCCACGGAAAAACGACGACCACATCTCTGGTTGCTCATATCATTGACACTGCAAATATGGACCCCACCGTTATTAATGGCGGTATCATTAATGCTTATGGTACCAACGCCAAACTGGGGCAAGGCGACTGGATGGTAGTCGAAGCGGATGAATCTGACGGAACCTTTGTCAAACTGCGTAGTATCATTGCCGTTGTCACCAACATTGATGCGGAACACCTGGATCACTTTGGCAGTTTTGAAAATCTACAAAAGTCGTTTGAAGATTTTGTTCATAACATCCCGTTTTATGGCTATGGGGTTTTGTGTATTGATCATCCTAATGTTCAGCGTTTGATTCCAAAGGTTTCAGAAAAGAAGATTGTGACCTATGGCTTTAACCCCCAGGCAGATTTCAAGGCAGAAATTGTCACCCACCATCCTGAGGGCGTTGAATTTAACGTTACCATCAGTGAACGATATGCCCGGGATGAAATAGAAATTAAAAATATCAAGCTTTCCATGCTAGGGAAACACAATGTATCTAATGCTTTGGCGGGCATTGCTGTGGCTTACCAGATGGGTGTGGATTCTAAGACAATTAAAAAAGCTCTACAAAACTTTGAAGGCGTTAAACGGCGTTTTACCAAGACTGGAGAAGTAAACGGGGTACATATTTATGATGACTATGGCCATCACCCGGTTGAAATCTCTGCTGTCCTGGAAGCAGCACGCGCTTCTTGCAAAGGCAAGCTGATTGCCGTTTTCCAGCCTCATCGCTATAGCCGGGTGCGCGATCTGTTCAATGATTTTTGCACCTGTTTTAACAATGCGGATACGGTGATTGTCTCTGATATTTATCCCGCCGGGGAAAGCCCACTGGAAGGCATCTCGCAAAAATCTTTGATCAAAGGATTACGCCAATCGGGTCATAAAAATGTGATCGCCCTTGAAAGCGCGGAAACTCTGGCCAGCCAGTTAGCCGAAGAGCTGGAAGAAGGTGCTTATGTTGTGTGCCTGGGTGCTGGCGATGTCACAACCTGGGCAAATAATCTGCCGCAAGAGCTGGAAACCCTTTTACCTGCCCGTCCCAAAGTGGTGGGACAGGATTCATAATGGAAGCGCGCCGAAAGGCTGGACTTGTAGACAGGTTGCCGCCTGTACGCGGCCAATATCGTGAAAATGCTGATCTTTCTAAAAGCACGTGGTTTGCCGTTGGGGGACCCGCTGATGTTCTTTTTAAACCGGCTGATGCAGAAGATCTGGCCAACTTTCTAAAAAACAAACCAGTAGATATTTCTCACCTTGTATTGGGTGTGGGATCCAATGTACTGGTACGCGATGGCGGTATTGACGGCGTTGTTATCCGTCTGGGTAAAGGGTTTACAGAAATTACCCTTGACGATAATCACATAATCTGTGGAGCCGGAGCCCTGGATTTAAATATAGCGCTTTATGCTCAAAAGATTGGATTGACCGGGCTGGAATTCTTAAGCGGGATCCCAGGTACTCTTGGCGGAGCAGTTAAAATGAACGCTGGAGCCTATGGGTGCGAGATAAAAGATGTCCTTGTTTCTGCCTGTGCAATAGATAACCAGGGAAATACCCATACTCTTAGTCTGGTTGATCTTGCCTTTACCTATCGCCACTCTGCTCTTCCCGAGGGATGGATCATTACTTCCGCAACCTTAAAAGGGACACCCGGAGACAAACAAGAAATTGCTGAACGCATTCGTCAAATTCGGGAAGAACGTGAAGCTTCCCAACCCACACGGGCACGTACAGGTGGCAGTACATTTAAAAATCCCGATACCAATCGGGCCTGGGAATTGATTGATCAGGCTGGATGTCGTGGCCTGCAAGTTGGCGGAGCAATCATGTCGGAGAAACATTGCAATTTCATGATCAATACGGGAACAGCCAGCGCCCAAGATCTTGAAACATTGGGGGAAACTGTTAAACAAAAGGTTCTGCAAAATTCTGGTATTGCGCTAGAATGGGAGATAAAAAGAATTGGTAAAAAATAAACCCTATGGCCAGAGTTCGCAAAAAACCTAAAAGCCGCAAACCGCACAAAACCCGCAAAGGTCGCTCACCGGATGCCTTGCGTAATCGTCGCGCTTCTATCCGCAAAACCGTTGCGTGGCAGAGTACTCAATATTTTGTGCTGTTACTGATTGTGACCATTGGGCTATTCGGCTTTTATTATATCTGGCAGCATAATGTCATCAGCAACATGATCATAAATGTTGAGAATAAATTGATTCGAACCGCCAGTGGTTATGGACTACATGTAAAAAACATTGAAATTTCTGGACATGATCGTACCAGCGAGGAAGAAATTTTTAATAGCTTAGGCATTTTTCCCGGCGAACCTATTTTTGAAATTGATATGGAAGGTGCCTATGAAAGGCTCCATGCCTTACCCTGGATAAAACAGGTTTCCATTGAACGTCACCTACCCAGCACTCTTTTTGTGAGTATCACAGAGCGTGTTCCTTTAGCTATTTGGCAGCATGACAATGCGCTACGCGTCATTGACCGTGAAGGTAATATTATTCCTTATCAAAACACAAAGGATTTCAGTGATTTGTTTATGGTGGTCGGTGAAGGTGCCCAAACTCACGCCCAAACTCTAATCGCTATGCTTGAAGCTGAACCTAATATTCAATCAAAGGTTGTGGCTGGTATCAGGGTGGGAAATAGACGATGGAATCTGTTGATGGACAACGGAATTTTTGTTAATCTTCCAGAAGAAAATCCCTTTGCAGCTTTCCGGGAATTCAGTGAGCTTGAAAGACGGCACAACATTCTGCAGAAAGGTTTGCGAGTGATTGATATGCGTCTGCCGGACAGATTGATTTTACAACTGGAAAAAACAGACAAAAAACAAAGAGCCAGACGCGATAAAAGAACTTGAGGTTAATCAAAAAAAGAGCATAAAGCCTTGGCAAAGTCTAAACATGAAATTATTGCAGCACTTGATGTGGGCACATCAAAAATCTGCTGTTTTATCGCAGCGCGTGAGGAATCCGGGCGACCACGCGTCATTGGAATTGGCCACCAGGTTTCCAAGGGCATTAAAAGCGGCGTGGTAGTGGACATGGAAGCGGTGGAGCTTTCAATTTTAAATGCCGTGCACGGGGCTGAGCAAATGGCGGGAGAACGCATTCACTCAGTCTACGTCAATATTTCAGGCGGGTTCCCTAAATCTCACAAATGTAACGTGGAAGTAAGCGTTCCGGGTGGAGAAGTGACTGATCACGACGTTCAAAATGTTATGGAGGAAGGCTACAGCCCTTACATCAACGGAGTGGAACATGAGCTTGTACATTTTATACCCACGGAATTTAGCCTGGATGGCTGCCATGGCATTCGTGACCCGCGTGGAATGTATGGTGGCAAGCTTGGAGCAAACATTCATTCTGTCACTGCCAAGCTGTCCGTCATTCGGAATTTAAAAACCTGCATTGAAAAGTGCCATCTGGATATTGCAGAAATCGTTGTATCGTCCTATGCATCAGGCCTTGCAACATTGGTAGAGGATGAACTTGACTTGGGTGCCACGCTAATCGATATGGGGGGTGGTGTAACCAGCATTGCTATTTTTGCAGGTAACAGCCTTTTATATACTGATTCGATTCCCATTGGTGGTACTCATGTCACCAACGATATTGCGACGTGCCTTTCTACACCATTAAGCCATGCAGAACGGCTGAAAACTTTGTACGGCAGTGCCGTCGTGTCTCCGTCTGATGAAACGGAAAGTATTGACATTCCTATGCTCGGTGATGAAAGAGGAGATCAATCCAATCATATCCCCAAATCCATGCTTAACAGCGTGATTCAACCACGACTGGAAGAAACTTTTGAACTTATGCGCCAAAAGCTTGAAAAAAGCGGCTTTTACCACACGACGGGTAAAAGAGTGGTTTTAACTGGTGGTGCTTCTCAATTACCTGGTGTAGCAGATCTGGCAACCCGAATTCTGGATAAAAAAGTCCGTTTGGGCAAACCATTACGCGTTTCAGGATTAGCCGAAGCCACGGGAGGCCCTGCTTTTTCCACTTGTGCAGGAATGTTGAATTATCAGATGCAGCCCAAGGATATCCTGCACACTTTTGCGAATTCTTCCCAGGAATCAACTTCCTGGTTTGGTAAATTGAGCCAATGGCTAGGGGGTCTTTAAAAAATGTTGTGTAAAAATAGGCTTTTTACCCCTATAATCGCCAAAAAAGCTTTGTAGTGCTGGTTTTTCCTGTGGTATGTGTTACACTTTGAGCCAGAAACATAGTCAGAGTTGAGTTTTGAGGCGGCCATTAACGGAGTAAATTGAGAATGTCCATTAACATCACTATCCCCCAACACGAAGAAATTCTTAAACCTCGTATTACTGTTTATGGTGTCGGAGGTGCTGGCGGAAACGCTGTGAATAACATGATTCGCTCTAATCTAGAAGGGGTAGAATTTGTTGTTGCCAATACTGATTCGCAAGCCTTGTCCCAATCTTTGGCGGACCGCCGGATTCAGCTGGGCTTAAGCATTACCCGCGGTCTTGGTGCCGGATCTCAGCCAGATGTGGGCAGAGCTGCAGCCGAAGAAAATCTGGAAGAAATTATTGGCCATCTTCAAGGGTCCAACATGGCCTTTGTTACTGCTGGAATGGGAGGAGGAACCGGAAGTGGAGCCGCCCCGGTCATTGCCCGCGTGGCGCGTGAACAAGGCATTCTAACAGTTGGCGTAGTAACCAAGCCTTTTCATTTTGAAGGCAAGCGCCGCATGGACATTGCCGACCAAGCCATTGAAGAGCTGCAAAAATATGTGGATACCCTGATCATTATCCCAAATCAAAACCTTTTCCGGGTAGCCAATGAAAATACAACCTTTGCGGAAGCCTTTAAACTAGCGGATGATGTATTACACTCTGGGGTGCGCGGCGTTACAGATCTGATGATTATGCCTGGTTTAATCAACCTGGATTTTGCTGATATCCGTACCGTAATGAGCGAAATGGGTAAAGCCATGATGGGAACTGGTGAAGCCGAAGGTGATAACCGGGCTATTGACGCTGCTGGAGCCGCCATTTCTAATCCACTGCTGGAAGATGTAACCATGAAGGGTGCGCGTGGTGTTCTCATTAACATTACCGGGGGCATGGACATGACCCTGTTTGAAGTAGATGAAGCCGCCAACCGAATTCGGGATGAAGTTGATACCAACGCCAATATTATCTTTGGATCTACCTTTGATGAAAAATTAGACGGGTGCATGCGGGTTTCCGTGGTTGCCACTGGTATTGACGTACAGGAAGACAAAAAGCCAAAACCTGCCATTGCTGAGCCACGTCAGCAAGCCGCTGCACAACCTCAAAAAATCCAGGTACAGGGTTTTGCAACATCGCCACAACCTGAACCGCAACAGCAACCGGCAGCACCATCGCAAACGCAGGCTCCTTCTGCCTTTACCATGCCGAATATTTCATCGGCCGCCTCAGGAGCATCTACTGAACAGGCTGAACAAGAACAAGAAAATACAGATAAGCCGTTTGTTCCTACCCCTGCAATGAACCGAGAAGACTTTTCGGCTAATCAGGAAACAACCGCTGAACCGTTTGCTTCTGCCGCCTTGGAAAACGCAAACACCAATGTGGAGGATGAAACAGAAGAACAGCCTGTAGCAAGCGCAGATGAAGAGGAGCCACGCAAATCTCCTTCATTATTTGAGCGCATTACCTCAAGTGGACGCAAATCTAAGCAGACAGAGAAAAAGCAGCCCCAACTGGAAGAAGAACAGCCTGAATTCGGCAATTTTGATTCTTCGGCAGAGCGTATAGCAGACAATGACGATGACCATGATGAATCTTTGGACATCCCTGCTTTCTTGCGTCGTCAGGTTAACTAAACCTAAGCCGCTTCAGCCATAACATATCCCTGTGCCGCGTAATCGCGAATCCGGATATCTTCGGTCAATAACACGGCATTTAAAGACTGTGCCGTGGCAACGATGATGCGATCTACCGGATCAGGATGAAGGTTGCCAGGGATGCGGGTGCTGGCAATAGCAATGGCGGGATTAAAATCAATAACCTGAACACCAGAGTGCACTAAAGCTGTAGAATTCCATTCCAGTATGGATGTGTTTAGTTTGATCTTGCCCGCCACTTCAAGGTTTGCGATCTCCCAAATGCTGGCGACAGAAAGATAAAGCGTGCGCTCTTTTTCAGCTTGTTGAATAGTTTCTTTCCATTTCTCAGGTAACCGATCCGGGCGGGTAACCTGCCAGAACCATACGGATGTATCAAGAAGATAAGATTGGGGCATAAACTACCTTTTCATAAACGGATTAAAGCTGTTTTCATTTTCCTCTGACAAGACAAGACTATCTGACAAAACACCGAACAGTCGTTTTTTCGGTTTTTCCTCATTGGCAGGAACCAGTCTTGCTACCGGTTTTCCATGCTTGGTAATGGTTACAGACCGCTTGGTGGCGTTTACAATATCCATCAACTTTAAGCATTTTGCCTTGAATTCTCCGGCTGGAAGTGTATCTATTTCTTGCATAAGAATCCTCTTAAAATATGACTATAGATATATGACCATAGTTATAATATGAGAATATGAGACTCTTTTCAACATTTATTGCAACAAACTGTAATAAAACATGATTTGTGACTAGCATTCATAATTGATATTCCTTAAGGTGACGAAAATTTATTGATTTGGACTATTTAAAAAGCAAAAACATTTAAAAAATAAGAAGGACAAAATGCTGCACGCTTTAAATACAGATGAGGCTATGAATTCTCAAGACCTTATTACCGCCGCTGAAAAGGCGTACCAACCAGCCCCCGGCACAGCGCCTGAATCACAGTTTGTTCGCCAAACGACTTTACAACACCCTGTAAGGTGTTCTGGTGTTGGGCTGCACAGCGGGGCGCCTGTTCATCTGACATTAACTCCGGCAGATGAAGATACCGGCATTGTGTTTATTCGCACCGATGTGAAAAACAAGAATAACCGTATCAAGGCATCATTTGACAATGTTGTAGATACAAAGCTGTGCACCATGATTGGCAATGAAGCAGGTGTAACGGTTTCTACCATTGAACACCTTATGGCTGCTTTATGGGCTTGTGAAATTGATAATGCCATTATCGAACTGGACGGGCCGGAGGTGCCCATCATGGATGGCAGCTCTGCCCCTTTCATTTTTTTGATTGATTGTGCAGGAATTTCCCAACAGGACCGTCCCCGCAAATTTTTGAAGATTAATAAAGAGATCCAGCTTGAGCAGAATGGCAACTGTGGATTAAAGAGAATTAGCCTGAAGCCGGCAGAACGCCTATCGATTAGCTTTGGCATTTCTTTCCCCACTGGTGCTATTACCAGCCAGGCGTACGTTTTTTACGGGAATCAGGCAAAGTTTAAGGCTGAAATTTCCCGCGCACGCACCTTTGGCTTTATGCATGAAATTCAACAGCTACAAAAATTGGGCCTGGCCCGCGGTGGCAGCCTGAATAACGCTATTGTCATTGATGGCGATGAAATCCTTAATACTGAAGGCTTACGCTATAATGATGAATTTGTCCGGCATAAAATTCTAGACTGCATAGGGGATCTATACCTAGCTGGCTGCCCAATTATTGCAGAAGTTGAGGCTATTAAGTCTGGCCATGAGCTGAATAACCACTGTTTGCACGAACTGTTTGCTGACGAAGATAATTTTACAGAAGTCTGTCTGGAAAAACCCGTGACAGAAGTTGTTGAATAATCCGCAAAGTCCGTTAAAATCACCCTATATCTTTCAAATGAGCAACCAACAGCCACTGGCGGGGTAGTTTTAGTATGAGGCATATTTTTGTAATCCTGATTTTATGTTTTCTTGTCAGCGCGTGCGGCAGCACCGAAGAGCCAGAATACGTGGAGAAAACGGTGGAAGAGCTTTATAAGGAAGCTACTGACGCACTGGAAGACAACCGGTATCGCAAAGCTGCCCTTAAATTTGACGAGGTAGAACGTCAACACCCCTATTCCGCATGGGCAAAACAAGCACAAATTATGGCAGGCTACGCTTATTATCTGGATGAACGCTATGATGATGCTGTCGCTACCCTGGACCGTTTTATCAAATTACACCCAGGCCATGAGGATGTGGCCTATGCCTATTATTTGAAAGGTATTTGTTATTACGATCAAATTTCAGATGTTCGTCGGGATCAAGGAATGACTAAATTGGCGCTGGAGTCTTTAGAGGAAGTAGTGCGACGCTTTCCTAATAGCAAGTACGGCCGCGATGCGCGTCTGAAAATTGACCTAACCCGCGACCAGCTTGCCGCCAAAGAAATGGATATTGGGCGCTATTACCAAAAAACTGAACAGCACCTGGCAGCGATCAATCGCTTTAAAAAGGTGGTGGAAGATTATGAGACCAGCTCTCACGTGCAGGAAGCCCTGCACCGATTGACAGAATCATACCTTGCACTGGGCCTGCGTTTTGAAGCCGAAAGAACGGCAGCTGTTTTAGGGCATAATTACCCGGGCAGTGACTGGTA
>JANQSM010000291.1 GCA_028284025.1 Alphaproteobacteria bacterium
GAAACAAGTTGATGTTGCTCCATTCAAAATCAAACGCATAGCTTAACGCCTTGCGTACACGCCAGTCTTTAAAGAGATCGCGGCGGGTGTTAAATGCAAAGGCCTGCATGCCTGTGGGGATTTCATGGCGAATTTCTTCGCGGATAATCTGGCCGTTCCTGACGGCTGGAATATCGTAAGCTGTGGCCCAGTTTTTGGCGACAGTCTCTTGGAAGAAATCAATGTTGCCAGCTTTGAAAGCTTCCATGGCGATTAATCGGTCGCGGTAATAATCATAGCGTATTGTTTCAAAATTAAACCGACCCTTATTGACGCTCAAATCTTTACCCCAATAATCATCAAACCGTTCATACGTGATCGACCGGCCTGGATCAACGTTGGTGACGCGATATGGGCCACTGCCCAAAGGGGGCTCCAATGTGGTTTTGGTAAAATCATGAATCTGATAATAGGCTTTGGAAATGACTGGCATTTGTCCCAAAATTAGGGGGAGTTCGCGATTTTCTCCGGTGGCAAAACTGAACATCACGGTGCGGGTATCCAACGCTTGTGCCTGTGTGACTTCACCGTAATAGGCGCGATAAAACGGGTGTCCGTCTTTTTTAAAGGCATTAAAACTAAAGACCACGTCTTCAGCTGTGACCGGGCTGCCATCGTGGAAGCGTGCTTGAGGACGCAAGGTGAAGGTGACGGAAGCCCCATCATCGGCTACTGCAATGGATTCAGCCAACAGGCCATATTCGGTGGAGGCTTCGTCGCTGGAAGAAACCATCAGGGTATCAAAGATCATCGCGATGCCATTGGCAGATGTTCCCTTCAAAATGTAAGGATTTAGGCTGTCATAGGTCCCAATACCTGCCAGAACAACTTGCCCCCCTTTAGGGGCTTGCGGGTTGGTATAATCAAAATGGCCAAAGTCTTTGGTATATTTTGGGGTACCATGTAGGCTAAAGGCATGATCATCCGCATACGCAGGATAAATAAAACCTATGCAAAACAGCAGGGCAAAAAACAATCTTGTCATGCCAGTACTGTAGGATAAAAGAAAACGGAAGGCAACCTGGGGTCTATTTCAAAGATTGCAGATACTTGATCAAATTGGCGCGATCTTTTTCCTTGCGTAAGCCTGCAAACACCATTTTGGTGCCGGGCACCAATTCTTTTGGCTTATAGAAAAACTTGTTTAAAGTTTCGACATCCCACCGGCCACTCATATCTTGCATAGCCTGAGAATATGCAAAACCTTGTACAGAGCCAGGCTTACGACCTACAGTGTTCCACAGATTCGGGCCGACTTTGTTCGCTCCGCCTTGTTCAAACGAGTGACAAACGATACATTTTTTACCAACTTTTTTCCCTTCCTCCACACTGGCATCTGCCAGAAGCGCAGCAATGGGGGGTAACTCAGCTTTCGGTGCCGGTGCCACAGCATCTCCGTCGGGTGATCCAACGCCTTCTACGACGTAAGCGTTTTTCTCTAGCTTCTCAGGATGAACAAATTTATCTGCGACGATACCGCTGGCCATCACAACGATGCCCGTAACAAGAACAGCAGCCGCAGCTTTATTAAATTCTAGTGACATAAAAAAATATTATCTCCTTCCACGGTACAAATCTATGAATAATTTATTGTTATCGGCATGAAATAGAATTTTGTGCAAGAATGTCGCTTTTATGCCCTTGTCCTTAAAGGCTTTATGGTCTAGGTTAGAAAGCGGAGGTCGGGGTGTGGACAGGCATCTTGCCAACCCGGTCAGATCTGGAAGGAAGCAGCCGTAACAAGTTTCGTCTGGGTCATATGCTCGGCCTCCACTTTATAAAGAATAAGCAACATTTTGATCAGTATGGCCAAATCCAAACAACCCAAAAAGACTAAAAAAACCGAAAAACCAGACCAGGAAACCTATCAGGAAGCCTATCAGGTTCTAGCCCGTAAATATCGGCCCAAAACCTTTACTGATTTGATTGGGCAGGCGCATTTGGTGCGTACTCTTTCTAACGCTATTGAAAATGATCGGTTGGCTCATGCCTACATCTTGACCGGTGTACGTGGTATTGGGAAAACATCTACCGCGCGGATTATTGCCAAAGCTTTAAATGCCAAGGGTAAAGACGGTAAGGGACCGCCAACTTTGGACCCGGATCCAAAGGATGAAAACGCAATCGCCATTGAAGAAGGCCACCACGTGGATGTTCTGGAAATGGATGCTGCCAGCCGCACCGGGGTCGGGGATATTCGTGAGTTAATTGATAACGTGCAGTACAAGCCAGTGATGGCCAAGTACAAAGTTTATATTATTGATGAGGTACACATGCTTTCAACCCAGGCATTTAATGCTTTGCTTAAGACGTTGGAAGAGCCACCTGAACACGTTATTTTTATTTTTGCGACGACTGAGATTCGTAAGCTTCCCATCACGGTGCTATCACGTTGTCAGCGCTTTGATTTGCGCCGAGTGGAAATGGCTGAACTATGTGATCACTTGACCAAAATCACCAAGTTGGAAGACGGCAAGATTACGCAGGAAGCCGCTCTGGCACTGGCACGGGCTGCTGATGGATCTGTGCGCGACGGGTTGTCGTTGCTGGATCAGGCATTGGTGGTCAGTGACAAGGACGTAACGCTGGAAGTCGTGCAGGGCATGCTTGGGCTGGTTGATAAAAGTCAGACCTATGATCTTCTGGATGCCTGTTTTGCCGGGGATGCAGGTAAAGCGTTGGAGACATTAGAGGCTCTCTATAAAAATGGTGCTGACCCTTTAATGGTTATGCAGGATTTATTAGATCTAACGCACTGGTTAACCCGGTTAAAGGTTGCTCCTGAGGCCGCTAAACAAACAGGGAGTGAAATTGATTTGACCCGCGGCAATGAGATGATTGCTAATCTTTCTATGGCCGTTCTGGGGCGTGCCTGGCAGCTATTGTTAAAAGCGGTTCAGGAGGTGCAGTTTGCACCCCGCCCGATTGCAGCAGCAGAAATGGTATTGGTGCGATTTTGCTATATGGCAGATCTTCCTACGCCGGATCAGGTAATTGCACAGCACGGGACAGGTGCTCCAGTAGCTCAACCGGCGGCAAATCAATCTGCCACACCAAACCCAAATCCTAAGGGAGGGATGTATGCGGCTCCGACAGGGGGGGCTTCCGGGGGCGGGACGCAGACAAATTTGGCGGTACAGCCGCAGGCAGTTCCAGAATCTACGCCACAAGCTTTGCATATCAATAGTTTTGAGCAAATGTTGCAGGTCTTTCATGACCAGCGCAAAGCAGTTTTATTGCATCATTTAGAACATGATGTGCATTTGGTAAAATTTGAACAGGGCCGAATTGAATTACGTTTGGGGCAAGATGCACCACAAAACCTTCCCAGCCATTTGGGAAAACTGCTAAATGACTGGACAGGACAGCGCTGGATCATTACCGTATCCAATGCTGCCGGAGCAGAAACAATCGCGGTGAAAAAGCAAAAAGCGCAAGCGGCTCTGGAGGAAAAAATGAGACAAGAACCTATGGTAGCCAAAGTGCTGGAATATTTTCCTGAAGCACAAATTACCAATATACAACCCCGTACATCAACGGATGAAGGAGAAACGCAATGAACATTCAGCAAATGATGAAACAGGCCCAGGAAATGCAGACCAAAATGCAAAAAATGCAGGACCAGTTAGGGGATGTTGAAATTGCCGGGACAGCCGGAGGCGGTATGGTCACGGTTTTATTAAATGGGAAAGCAGAAATGAAAAAGCTGCGTATTGATCCGGATTCGGTCGATATGTCTGACATTGAAATGTTGGAAGATCTGATTGCAGCTGCTTTTAATGATGCCAAAAATAAGGTGGAGCAATACGTCGCTCAGGAAATGTCTAAAATTACCAGCGGGATGCAATTGCCACCAGGCTTTGACATGCCATCCTAAATCATGCATACACCGGATCTTGAACATCTGATTAAGTTGCTTTCCAAGCTGCCAGGGCTTGGACCGCGTTCGGCACGACGGGCGGCATTACATCTTTTAAAAAATAAGGAAGA
>JANQSM010000295.1 GCA_028284025.1 Alphaproteobacteria bacterium
AAAGTAATTTTGTGCCCCTGATCTTCTAAAGAATCATGCAATAATGCGGCAATTGCTTGCTCCTCGGTTCCACCATACATCAGGACAAGTGAAGAAACAGACATCAGATGTGCAATATAAGGGATATCGTTACTATATTTTAGGGTTTGCCCGCTGTGAACTTCAATAGCTATACCCATTGCTTGGGCAAGTTTTGATGAAACTGCTTCCATTTTGGCCTCCAAGGTTGCCTATTATTACTCTAATTTGAAATAAAAATCCACAAAATTCCAAATAAAAAAAGGGCCCCGAAAAGGGCCCTTCAAGTTTATATTTTTATTTTTCTAGTTATCACCCCCCTAATTTCTTTACCTAAACAGCTCCAGAAGAGCTTGTGGTAACTGGTTTGCCTGGGCCAGTGCAGAAATACCAGCCTGGGTCAAAATTTGATCTGCCGTAAATTTGGTTATTTCCTGAGCTATATCTGCGTCTAGATAGGCTGATTTTGCGCTCTCAGTATTTTCTATAATTGTTGCCAGATTAGTCTTGGCGGTTTCTAAACGGTTTTGGATGGCACCAACTTCCGCGCGTGCTTCAATAACAAAATCTATCGCCCGGTCCAAAATAAGAGATGCCCCATCCGCATCCAGCGCCGTGGTAATATTTAAACCGCCTGTAGGGGCTCTTAATCCCAATTGTTGGGCTGTAACCCCCCTGATACCTGCAGAAATAACATCTTCTGCCGCATTGGACCCAGTGCCTACACGGAAATCAAAATCTCTATCTCCATCCAGGTTTGCATCATTAGCCACGGCTACATTGATGGGAAAGAATCCGCCACCCAAAGTTAAATCCGTCCCAGCCTCAATAACCAGGGCAATTTTGTCATCTGTTGTTGTACTGGCCAGAACAAGCGTTACCTGCTGGTTCACAACGTTACCAGTTAAATATTCTGGAGCAAGGTGAGAAGACCCACCATCAACGCCGGTACTGAAATTATTTCCGCCAACACCTATGATGAAAATACGCCCTAATCCCATAGGCAGGTCAACATTTGTAATTTGCGCCGCAACCTGGGAAGCATCTGGAATACCTGAATACGTTGCAACAATATCAGTAATTCCTCCTGCCTGACTCAAAGTTACCTGGCTGGCAACGACCTGCTCCCCGTTAAAGGTCGTATCCATTGCCACTCGATCAACTTCATCAACCAAAGCCTGGAACTCGACATCCAACAGTTGCCGCTCTGTATCAGACAATGTTCCATTTGCGGCCTGAACTGTTAAAGACTTCATCCGAACCAGCATATCGTTTACGCGCGCGTATGTGCCTTCAGCAATTTGGGTAAGAGAAATGGCCTGATTGGTATTGCGGGAAACTTCACGCAGGGCTGTCAGTTCCGCATTAATACGCGAACCGATTGCCATGGAGGCAACATCATCGGACGCCCTGTTCACACGCAAGCCGGACGAGAGCTTTTCCAAGCTCCGTGTCAACCTGCTATGAACAGAGTCCAAATTCCTCTGTGCGGTCGAGGCAGATGTGTTTGTCAAAAGACTTAACATCTACTTGTTACTCCTCTACATGAGTTACACCAATGCAGCTACCTGCTGCGCCCACACAAAATCCTCTAACTTTTTGATTCCATTAGGTAAAACTAAAAAAGGAAGCGAGTCTCCTCACCTCCCCTCAGAGTGAAACCTAATCAAATCTGTCGTGTCATGTTGTCGCTGAGTTAGCCCCTCTTTGGGTCTGATTGGATGTAATGCTTTAATACCCCGGGTCATCCAATTAAACGCATAAAGCGGCTTCTGTCACATACAGTGTATGCTCCATAACCAAAATCAGCATGAAATTACTTACGCTGGCCTTGCTTATAAAGCACAGCATGTTTTTCACAAGTCAGGAAAACTGTCGTAAAGACGGATAAAGAAATGATGAAATATAAACTCAGCATTTAAAACTCCTACTTGGAATTACATGACAACATTCTGCCACCTCTTGTGGCAGTCTTATCAGAATAGCATAGTATGGGTAAAGAGACAGTTAATAGCTTTATGAGGCTATCTGTATAGATAAATATTTGGGATAAGGTAGATCATTCACACCTATGGTGCATATTAGCATGGAGTGAAAGCGTGTACAGCCACACAAAAGGGGCTGTTTTAATTGGTTGCGGGGCCCGGATTTGAACCGACGACCTTCAGGTTATGAGCCTGACGAGCTACCAGACTGCTCCACCCCGCGTTAACTTTGTGCCTCAATTTGCAACTGCTGGTCCAGCTGCCTTTTATTTTT
>JANQSM010000300.1 GCA_028284025.1 Alphaproteobacteria bacterium
TAACGTTTCGTTAACCATTTTTGCCAGGGTTTTCAGGCGCTTTATGTAGTGGGGTCCTAAAAGTAGAACAGCATATTTTGTGGCGCTACTGATTTTTGAACACAGAGTCCAGCGGCACTACCCGGTCTTTTTGCTGGCTTGCTTTCTGGTTGGTTTTTCAGCTTGCAAGCGTTGAATGGTACCGGTGGTACTAAAACCATCTTCCAGGTCAGCCAGGTACACCTGCCCACCATTTTCAAGAACCACATCGGCCCCGATGACAGTTTCAACCGTGTAGTCCTTGCCCTTGACCAAAAGGTCCGGCAGGAAAGTTTGAATCAACTTGATTGGAGTATCTTCTTCAAACAGCACCACCATGTCAACATTTGCCAAGCTTGCCAGTACCGCCGCCCGTGCCGCTTCATCCTGCACCGGACGCGTCGGGCCTTTTAACCGTTTGATGGAAGAATCTGTGTTCAAACCCACCACCAGTTTGTCACACTGCGCCCGCGCCTGGGTAAGCAAAGACACATGACCGGGGTGAATCAGATCAAAGCAACCGTTGGTAAAACCGATTTTCTGGCCCTTTTGCCGCCAGGTCGTTAGGCGATCCTGGGCAGCCTGCATATCCATAATTTTGGCGCGGCCAGACAAAATTTCCATATCTGCAAGAACGTTTAAGATCTCGCCGGGGTAGGCCACAGCAGTTCCAATCTTGGAAACCACCACACTGGCTGCAGCATTAGCCAGCTGCATGGATTGTTCGACGGCACACCCCACCGATAAGCCTGCGGCCAGCATACTCACCACCGTATCCCCCGCACCGGAGACATCAAACACCTCCCGCGCTTTGGTTGGCAGCTTCGTAATGTGGCCATCTTTGGCCACCAACATCATTCCATCAGCGCTCAAGGTCACCAAAATATTAGAAATATTATGCGACTTTATGATTTTTTGGGCGGATTTTATGATATCTTTTTCTGTTTCTACCGGTAGACCCGTTGCCATTCCTAGCTCACGGCGGTTAGGAGTGACAAAAGTAGCGCCCCGGTACTTCCCAAAATCCGTTCCCTTAGGATCCACCACAACGGGCTTACCCAAGGTAGTAGCTTGCGCGATAAATTTATGCGACAAATCATCAGAGAGGACACCCTTGGCATAATCGGATAGCACCAGCACGTCAAAACCCGGCAACAGGGCAGTGACTTTCTCAAGCAGGGCCTCACTTTCCGACTTTGAGAGTGCTTCCTGGCTTTCTTCATCTGCCCGTAAAACTTGCTGGTCATTGGCAACAAACCGGGTTTTACAAGTAGTGGGACGGGTTTTATTAATGATCAACCCACTGATAATTCTGGAATTTTCATTGATTTCTCTTGTTAATTCCTCTCCGGCCGCATCTTTGCCCGCCAGAGCCACAATGCCAACTTCTCCGCCAATTGCGCAAATATTGCGCACAACGTTCCCAGCACCCCCCATCATGGTGGTGCGGTTTTTAACGCTAAGCACCGGAACGGGAGCCTCCGGAGAAATACGGGTGGCTTCTCCATAGATAAATTCATCCAACATAATGTCCCCAACGCACAGGATGCGCGCCTGATCCAGATTAGCTAAAAGTTGTGAGAAATCAGTCATTTATCTAATAACCCTAATTCTGCCTCTAACATGCCACAAAAAATTTGGCCTAACAACACGTGCATTTCCTGAGTACGCGGTGTGTCTTTACTGGGCACCACAATAATCGGGTTGGCAATTTTGGTCAAATCCCCACCCATGTTGCCTGTAAACGCAGCAGGGGTAACCCCCATAGATTCTGCGGCCTGCAAAGCAAGAACAATGTTTTTGGTTTTGCCCGACGCTGTAAACCCAACAGCGACATCCCCTGGTGATCCAATCGCCCGGATTTGGCGCGCAAAAACTTCCTGATAGCCGAAATGGTTGGCAATAGACGTTATTCCCACACCATCAGAAGATAATGCCACCGCTGCGACGGGTTCCCGGTCTTCCCGAAAATGCATGGTAAGCTTGGACGCCACGAACTGAGCCAACGCTCCACTACCTCCATTCCCAAAAAACATGATCTTTTTCTTATTTTCAATGGCTTGTACACAAACCGATACCAGACTAAACAACGCCGCCTCACATTGCTGGCGGGTGTGACCCAGCAACAGGCGGTGGTCTTCAAATTCTTGTTCAAAAAAAGCTTTCAAGTTCATGGGCCGGTTGTAGCAGACTTTTTTTGCAGATGCCAGTCCTTAGGGCAAATTTGTAGTCGGCATGCCTTGACGCATATGCCTTTTTAACAAGCGTTGTGAAGATTTTTATATTTCTGATTTAATTGTGAGGCGCGTGCTTTTGCAAAATCCGCTGCAAGGTCCGTCGGTGCATTTTGAGCCGCCGAGCAGTTTCTGACACATTCCGCCCACATTGTTCATAGACCCGTTGAATATGCTCCCAACGCACACGATCCGCTGACATAGGATCTTCCGGCGGCGGCGGAAGAGGTTCTTTATGGTCCAACAAGGCTTTTTCGATAGCATCTGGGTCTGCCGGTTTGGTCAGATAATCAATCGCACCAGCCTTAATCGCTGCTACGGACGTCGCGATATTGCCATAGCCGGTCAGCATCACAACCCGAATATCCGAATTTTTCTGACGCAGCAACGTTACCAGTTCCAGCCCATTACCATCTTCCAGGCGCATATCTATCAAGGCATGGGTAAACGGACCCTTCACCTTGGCAAGGGCTTCCTGAAACCCACCAGCTGAAGCCACATCAAAGCCACGGCGCTCCATACTGCGGACCAGCTGGCCACGCAAAATTTCATCATCATCGACAATAAAAAGCTTTCTCATAGATTTCTGAAAATCTCCTTAGCTTTTTTCGGCAGGCGAATGGTGACCAATGCGCCTCCCTTTTCGCCATTTTCAAAGCTGACTTTTCCGCCCAAATCTTCCAGCAGGGTTTTGGCGATAAACACCCCCAGACCCATGTTGCCTTTCTTGCCGCCGTCCTGCTGGTGAACGTAAGGTTCCCCCAAGCGGGAAAGAACATTAGAAGAAAATCCGGGACCGTCGTCTTCTATAAACAAGATAATGTGATTTGGATCAGAAGCAATCTGGGCCATCACTTTTTTTTCAGCGAAACGAAACGCATTATGCATCAGATTACGTAAAGCACTTACCAGCTCTGGCGTGCGATACACATTAATAGCTGTTAAGTCATCAGTCCCAAATTTAAATTTTGTCATTACTTC
>JANQSM010000003.1 GCA_028284025.1 Alphaproteobacteria bacterium
GGATATTTTGTCCAATAAGCAAAAGCGGGGAGTATTTGGCGAGATTCAACTTCAAGATCTTGTACAAAACGTCTTACCGCCATCTATTTATGAATTTCAGGCAAACTTGCCCAACGGCAAACGCGTGGACTGTTTGTTAAAATTGCCTAATCCGCCCGGCACTATTTGTATTGACGCCAAATTTCCCCTGGAAGGCTACGAAGCCCTGCTCCAGGCTCAAACACCGGAAGAGCAGGCCCGTGCAGGGAAACAAATGTCAGCTGATATTTTGCGGCACGTATCAGATATCGCAGAAAAATATATCATCCCTGGTGAAACTTCTGATTCAGCTTTGTTGTTCTTACCATCTGAATCCGTTTACGCTGAACTACACGCCAACTATCAGGATGTTGTTGCCAAGTCTTTCCGTCAGAAAGTCTGGATTGTTTCTCCCACTACCTTGATGGCGACCTTAAATACCGTTCGTGCCATTTTGAAAGATGCGGAAATGCGTGAACAAGCCGGGATTATTCAAAAAGAAGTAGTGAAGCTGGCTGATGATGTTGGGCGCTTGGACAAGCGGGTTGAAAATTTACAGCGACATTTTGATCTTTCAACCAAGGATATTCATGAAATTCGCGTCTCTACCAACAAGATTGTTGGCCATGCTGATCGTATTGAAAGCGTTCAGCTGGAGGACGAAATGGAAGAGATTCTGGAGATCCGAAAACCCGAGAAACGAAAAATTGTTGGATAAATTGGCGAAAAAGCCTAAAATATCTGATAATCTTTATAAATCTTTAAGAATTTAAAGCAATACTTTGGACACAAGCTATATGTCACAACAAAAAACAATGAATTTTAAAAAGAAAAAAGCAGGGGTTTAACATACATGGCTGAATTTTCACTGGTCGCAATTATCGTTCTGATCCTGGGACTCATCCTGGTATTTACAGGAATTAAATCCGTCCCACAAGGATATGAATACACCGTCCAACGGTTTGGGCGCTATATTCGCACCCTGAAACCAGGTTTAAATTTTATTATTCCTTTCCTGGATCGTGTAGGGGCAAAGATCAGCATGATGGAAACCGTTCTGGATGTTCCCTCACAGGAAGTCATTACCAAAGATAACGCCATGGTCAGCGTGGACGGTGTGGTATTCTTCCAGGTCCTGGATGCAGCGCGGGCGGCCTATGAAGTGAATGACCTGTCTAATGCAATTTTAAATTTGGTGATGACCAATATTAGAACGGTTATGGGGTCCATGGATCTGGATGAGCTTTTATCCCAGCGGGATTCAATCAATACTCAGTTGATGATTGTGATTGATGAGGCAACCTCCCCCTGGGGAGTTAAAATCACCCGTATTGAAATTAAAGACATTACACCGCCAACCGATCTGGTTGAAGCCATGGCGCGGCAAATGAAGGCTGAACGGGATAAACGGGCCCAGGTCCTGGATGCAGAAGGAGAACGTCAAGCCAACATTCTGCGCGCTGAAGGGGCCAAACAGTCTGCTAT
>JANQSM010000004.1 GCA_028284025.1 Alphaproteobacteria bacterium
ACTGGGTCTTTTAGAAAGGGCGCCTGATGCTGGTTTCCCTTTCCATTTCAAACTTTCTGCTCATTGATACTCTTTCCCTTTCGTTCGAACAGGGACTCACCACATTGACCGGAGAAACAGGCGCAGGAAAATCAATCCTGTTGGACAGCCTAAGTCTGGCTCTGGGTGCGCGTGGCAGTGCCACACTGGTCAGAAATGGGGCGGATAAAGCTACTATTTCTGCTGTTTTTGACCTTCCCTTGACGGATCGGCTCAGTGCCCTGTTTGAAGAACAGGACCTTGAATTACACGATGATCAGATCATTATTCGCCGAAGCATTGGTGCAGATGGCAAAAGCCGGGCATTTGTCAACGATCAGGCAGTTAGCATCAGTTTTTTAAAAAATATTGGCCAGGAGTTGCTGGAAATTCATGGCCAGTTTGACCAGCACCTTTTGCTGGAAACTGCTAACCACCGCCTGATGCTGGATGCATTTGCTGAACTGGACGAGATAAGAGCTGATGTACGTCAAACCTATCAAAACTGGAAAGAATTTCAGCAAAAACGTGAAAACCTGGAAGCTTCTTTGCAATCCACCCAGAATCAAGAAGACTATTTGCGGCACGCTTTAGCAGAATTTGAAGCCTTATCCCCCCAGGAAGGAGAAGAAGCAGAACTGGCAGAAAAACGAACCCTGCTGATGAATGTAGAAAAATTAGGCCAGTCTTTAAGTACTGCATTACATGCTTTGGATGCAGATGGAGGGGCTGCCAGCACCCTGGCGACTGCCCAGCGGGAGTTGGAAAGCTGCCTTTCTCTTATCCAGGAAAAAGCTGGTCCGATTACAGATCTTTTAAACCAGATGGCTGCAGAATGCGGTGAGGCAATCAGCAGTTTGCAAGGAATTCTGGAAGAATTGGAGGCTGACCCATCAGAATTAACACGTATGGAGGATCGCTTATATGCTATCCGTGACCTGGCTCGTAAGCACAAGGTTGAAGCTGATGAATTGCCACAAAAATGGCAGAGTCTGAAAGAACAATTAAATAATATGGAATCGGGAGAGCATAATCTGGATGAATTGCGCCGTCAGGAACAAACCGCCCGTGAAAACTTTACAGTGCGCGCCACTACTTTAAGTGAACGCCGCAAAACAAAAGCTTTGAAGCTGGATGAAGCAGTGAAAGGTGAATTAGAGCCTTTAAAACTGGAAAAAGCGGATTTTGTCACCCGGTTTGAACTTCTGCCTGAAGACAGCTGGACTGAAGAAGGCATTGATAAGATATATTTTGAAGCCCGCACCAACCCGGGCATGCCCTATGGCCCAATTCCAAAAATTGCCTCTGGAGGGGAGCTTTCCCGCTTTATGCTGGCGTTAAAAGTGGTGCTGGCACAAACTGACCCTATTCCTTCAATGGTTTTTGATGAAGTGGACAGCGGTGTAGGCGGTGCCACTGCCGATGCTGTAGGAGAACGGCTATTTCGGCTTTCTAAAGACTGCCAAGTATTGGTTGTCACGCATTCCCCGCAAGTAGCTGCACGGGCCTCACAGCATTTTCTGGTGGAAAAAACAGACCAGAACAATCAAACTGTCACCACCGTGAGACTCTTGCAAAACACTGAAAAACAGGAAGAGATTGCCCGTATGCTATCTGGTGCCCAGATCACCGATCAGGCGCGTGAAGCAGCCTTAAGCCTGATGGCGGGGTAAGTGTGGCCAAAGTGATCGCCAAAATTACCAAGGAAGAAGCGGCTGAAGAATTGGCGTATCTTGCCAAAGAAATTGCGCGTCATGATGATCTTTACTATGCAAAAGAAGCTCCGGCTCTTTCCGATGCCGAATATGACGCACTCCGCCGCCGCAACGATGAACTGGAAGCAGCTTTCCCTGATCTTGTGCGCGAAGATAGTCCCAGTAAACGCATTGGGGCAGCCCCCGCACAAGGATTTACAAAGCACCCGCA
The DNA here is from genome assembly GCA_028284025.1 of Alphaproteobacteria bacterium. Taxonomy (GTDB): domain Bacteria; phylum Pseudomonadota; class Alphaproteobacteria; order JANQSM01; family JANQSM01; genus JANQSM01. The sequence goes on from JANQSM010000004.1 coordinate 1,945, forward strand.
TGCTACCCCCATGCTATCTTTGGCTAATGCCATGGATGAAAATGAAGTAATTGATTTTATTGGCCGCATCCGTCGGTTTTTAAATTTATCCGAGAATACAGATGTAGAGCTGGTTGCGGAGCCTAAAATTGATGGTGTTTCCGCCACCTTGATTTATAAAAATGGAACTTTGGTGGCAGGAGCTACGCGGGGAGATGGCTACACAGGTGAAGATATTACCCAAAACCTTAAAACCATCAAAGATATTCCCAAAACCCTAAAAACACTTGCGCCCCCTGAAAATCTGGAAGTTCGGGGAGAAGTCTATCTAACCCATGAAAGTTTTGCCCATATCAACGAAGAACGTGAGAAAAGGAATGAAGCGTTGTTTGCCAATCCGCGCAACGCAGCATCGGGCAGCTTGCGGCAGCTGGATTCTTCCATAACAGCAGCCCGTCCACTCCGCTTTTTTGCCTTTGGTGTGGCTCAAACATCTGATCTTGAAGCAACAACTCACAGCGCCATGCTAGACCAGCTGAAAGAG
>JANQSM010000012.1 GCA_028284025.1 Alphaproteobacteria bacterium
CCATCCATGAGTGATCCTGTACGGGAGAATCTGCAAACATTAAGCCAGTCGATTTATTCCCAACTTTTAGCAGACATGGCAACCGCTCGTTCCATCCAACCAGACACCCTGCAAAAGCTGGTGAATACGGCACCCCACACAAGCAAATCAACTTTGGAAGGAAAGTTAGTAGATCAACTTGGGTACTGGGCGCAAGTACTGGAGAAAATAAATGCCACACATGAAATTGATGCAGATCACTATGTCTCACTGATAGAATATCAATATTCTTTGTCGGCGCCAGATACAGAAGACGAAATTGCTATCATTGATGCAACCGGGCCGATTGCCCGTGGTGGCGGACCTGCAAACCCCTTGATGAGTCAGGACTTTATAAATGCACAGAATCTGGAACGCCTTATCCGGGCTGTTGCTGAACAACCCCGCATCAAAGCACTCATTGTGCGAATTGACAGCCCTGGCGGATCTTATACGGCCTCAGATACCGTTTACGCTGCCTTGAAACACGTACGCAAAAAAGGCCTGCCGGTTTTAGTTTATATGGGAGATATTGCAGCATCTGGAGGGTATTTTATCGCCATTGGAGGGGATAAGATCGTTGCTCAACCTCTGACTATAACTGGTTCCGTTGGCGTCGTTTTTGGTAAATTCATGATTGAGGAAGCCGCCCGCAAATTAGGTATTGAATTTGAAAGTGTTCGGATAGGGGACAATGCCAGCTTGCTTTCACCGCTAGACGAATTGTCCACGGCCCAAAAGCAAAAATTAGAATCGCTGGTCAACACCATTTATCAGGATTTTGTCAATAAAGTAGCCGAAGCCCGTGGCATGAGCTATGAGGAAGCCAGATCTGTTGCCAAAGGTCGCATTTATACTGGCCTACAAGCACAGCAGGCGGGATTAGTCGATGAAACTGCTTCTTTTCTACAAACCGTAGATATGGCCAAACAAATGGCCGGCCTGGAAAAAGACAAACCCGTCCTTCTAACCCATTACCCCAAACCCAAAGATTTTGTTGAACAGGTCATGGAGCTTTTGACAATGAGTCCGCAAGTGTATCTGCCACCCTACTTTAAAAGCTTACTTCAGCTTCCCTTTGCTTTTCAGGATGATCCTTTGCAGGCGCGCAGCCATATTATGTTTCAATAGATCAGGTTAAAACCAACCGGAAAAAGAAAAAAGCCGACTCAAAAAGAGTCGGCCTTTACAAATCAGCATAAACTTTTTTTACTACATAAAGGAAATTCCAATAACACGTTGGATACGAACACCTTGTTCTTGCTCAAGAATAATTTCTTCATCCGTGTTTTCCTGAATACCCACAAGACCGTTTTTCTTGTCCATTGTTAGCATAACAATCTTGGCAGCCCCGTTATTCCAACGAATCACAGCCAAATCACCGGGACGGGCTGGAAGAATTGGATTAATGTATACCAAAGATCCTGTTGGAACGCGTGGCTCCATAGATGTGTCTGGCATGTAAACAGCAAAAGCTGTCTTTACATTAAACAGGTGCGGCATACGTTGTACGTAAGCTTGTGGTGCAGCTTCATCAATGATAAAGCGGCTGTCTGATTCCATTGCACCAAAAACAGGAAGATCCGCAACAGCTGTTGGGCCGTCCCCTTTGGTTGCATCAACTGTACCGGCATAGCGCATCCGGTCACCAATCAACTGTTCGGCAAGCTCTGGATTTAATAGCTCCTCAGGAGCGCATTTCAAAGATTTTGATAGCGGTGGCAAGTGGTCTGTTCTGATGCGTCGCACGCCCTTCTCAAGCTTGTGTAATTCAGAACGAGTTAAACCTGTTAGCTCCGATAGCTCACTTAAAGACATGCCACGACGCAGTCGCATCTCCTTAATTCTGTTTGGCGCTATTCCTTCCATTTGTGTCTCCTTTGTTTATGCATTTTTGTAAATTCAAAGTTTTAAGTTTAAAAGCATGATGTGTCAAGTCTTCATGTTGGGTAAATATGACACACTTTTTGTTTTTATTGTGTGATTTCTGCCCGGACAGGTGTTTATACCAGCTTATGTTTTAAAAAGCTACAAAAAAACTGCCTAAGATCCAACTATCATTGAAATGCATAGGATTCACGAGAAAACTTTATTCCAAAAACCCTATAAAATAGCGCCTATTTGGCAAATTTACCAACCTTAGCAGCAATAAAAATATAATTGATGAATATTCCTTAAAACTATGTTACAATTACAACAATGAGCAAAAAGTTAACAAATGGTTAATTTTTTGCATGACATCTTATCGGCGTATGCCATAAAATCAATGTATTGCTCAACTTAGATAGAAGGGTATATCCATGAAGCATCTAATTGATAATCAACATACTTATGTCAATGCCTTAACCGTAATGCTGGTTGCTGCCATTGCCATTTTATTTCCAGAGTTTGCTGTGGCAGACAACACGGTTTTCAACAAGGTTGAAGACAAAATGGAAAGTGGTTTTGACCAGACACGCCGTATTATTTACATCATCGGTGGGTTAGGTGCTATTGGCCTAGGGATTGGGGCCTTTTTTGGCAAGTTTAAATGGGGTTGGTTTTTCAGCCTTCTTGGCGGTTTAGCAGTTATTGCCCTGATTATTGAAGGCATTAACTTCATCGTTACGGACACCTCAGGTGGGGACGGTGATGGTATTGCTGAGAATGTGGGCACCAACAACTAGCCTGACGTAATGGCTGAACGCGTATTCAAAGCAGTAGCGGCGCCTCCGATGTTTTTATTCGCGCCGCTACTGCCAGCCGCCGCCAGCATGGGTCTTTGGGCCGTGCTGATGATGTTTTCACAGGTTATTATTCCGGGGGGGATCAACCCGTTGCTTTTCATCATAGGGGGAATCATAAGTCACATTGGCCTGGTTTATTTCGGGTTTAAGGAACCACACTTGTCAACCATTGTACAAGCCCGTGGCCAAAGCCTCAAAGCCACCAAAAGCCTGGTAAAGGTAAAGGAGTTTAAGACTTTTTATGCCCCTTGATCCACTTGATTTCGGTTCACCAGAATTGATCGCCGCGTTTAGGCAGAATCTGAACGTACCTGCTATGGCGGCTGGCTTTGCAGGGATGTTAGCGGGGGGAGCCGCCTTTGTTGGTCTGACCGTCCCTGCAGTTTCACGTATTATTCTACCCAAACCCCAGGAAACTCGCCTGGCAGACAACCTACCGTTTGAAGCCATGGCCAAAGACAACAAGACGATTTTATGTCGCGATGGTACGATCATGCAAATGATTGAAGTTGCCGGGCGTGACGTAACGTTTTTCTCTCCCGAAGAACGAGAATCTTACCATGATTCACGTAAAAACTGGATTGATGCCCTGGCGGAAAGTGATATTACCATCCGCGTTTTTGTGATTCGGGACAAAGTGCCGGTATACATGGAAAACCAGCATGAAAAACCTATACTCCGTGAAATGGCAGACCGATGGAACAAGTCTTTTCAGGAAAGTTTCCGCAATCGCCAAGTAATCGTGCTATCGCGCACTGGCAAAGGCAAGGATGCCATGACCAAGTTAGATGATGCGATGGAAGTCTCTTTAAGTATTCTGGACAAATATTCACCCAAGGTCATGACCCAGGATGATCCCAATGAAAACAGCCGACCGCTTTCCGTTTGGGGGCGTATTATCAGCCCGGTTACGCGGCCTCAACCCGGTGGAACAGGCCATAATCTTGCGGATGTTTTAACTGCAGATCACGCCTTTTTTGCTGGAGAAAACGGTGCAATTAAATTCAAAAGTGGGAACGAAGAACTATACTGCAGTGCCATTGGCTTTCGTAAACTTGGAGATTACACAGATGAAAGCTTTGCCACTGAAATTGCCAGCCTGCCATTTGAACTGATTGTATTAAACAACATCATCCCGATGAGCCGCGCAAAAGCTTCTGTCGCCCTGGCCCATGCCAGCCGGATGGCACTGGCCTCACGTTTTAGCCCGTCAGTTGCTGAACAGTTTGCCATCGCCCAGGATTTGATCGAAGGGAATGCGGAATACGCAGCCTGCCTAACTGAATATGCCCAGTACATTTTTGCCTTTGGCAAAACCCGGGAAGAAGTAGCTGCATGTGAAAAAGAAATTAAACGGGTGGCCAATACTTACGGTATGACACCGGTACGTGAAGGAGCAGCCGGACACGCAGCATGGTTCTCTCAGTTCCCTGGTTTTCAGACCTGGCCTCGCAGTTTCCGAATTTTTGCTCATAACGTTGCGGATCAAATTACTCTGGACCGCCCTCCCGAGGGCTTGCCACGCTCCGACTGGGGAGAGGGACCGATTGCCTATTTCCGCACTGCGACTGGATCAGCCTACCAATTTCAGTTTCATGTATCGATGGATACCGCCGCAGTGGCACATGCCACCACAATTGGACCAACCGGGGGAGGTAAAACGACGCTGATCACTTTCTTGTCAGCCATGGCGATGCGCCATCCTAAATTGAGAGTTTACATGATTGACCGTTTTGGTGGTGCTTACATTTTTACTAAGGCTGTGGGAGGTAAATACGCTACTTTTGCCGGATCCACCATGAAGGGATCCCAATCCGCATTAAACCCATTTCAGATGAGTGACACGCCAGAAAACCGGGCGTTTTTACGTAACTTTCTGCAAGCCATCGCTGATGTCGATGACTCAGACTCTCTGGAAGAAATCGGCTTTGCTGTAGAAGCCATTTATGAAACACCTGGGTTACCTAAGGAAAAAAGATCCTTGGCCGCAGTGTATGACGCCGTGTTTTCAAAGGGCAAACCATTGCGCAAAAAATTACAAAAATGGGTAGAACCTTCCATGCTGGGGGAAGTTTTCAATGCACCTGAAGATACACTCGATCTGGAATCCAACCGGCTGGTAACTTTAGACTTTACCAAGATTTATGAAAATGATGATGTCGCCCGTGCCGTGATTTTATACCTCATGCACCGGATTCAATCTTCCATTTCTGAATTAAAGTGCCCTGCTTTAATCTTTATTGATGAAACCGAACCCGTAGTCCAGCACCCTATGTTCCGTAAATTCTATCTGCAGATGCTGCAGGAATACCGCAAAAAGGGAGCTGCCGTGATTTCCGCATTCCAACGCCCTGAAGCCATCACACAAGCCGGGCTAGGTGAAGCGATTCGTGGGCAAGCACAGACCACATTCTTTCTTCCCAACCCCCAAGCCCAACCAGATGAATATAAAGATTGGAGCCTGACCGACAGGGAGTGGGATTATATTAAAGGAAATATGGGAATATCACGCAAACTGCCCAGGTCGGTACTTGTTAAACGTGCCACCGGCGAATCGGTTATTTTGGACGTAAACTTGCAACCGCTTGGAGAATACCTGAACATTTTCCGATCAGATGAAGCATCAAAAGCCAAAGCTGATGAGATGATGGATGTCTACGGCGATAACTGGCTGGAATATTACTTAAAGAAGTAGAGTTTTTAACAGATTTAATACAACAAGGAGTGGTGTCATGAAGAAAGCAATCAAGAAGTTTTTAGCAGGAACTGTTGTGGGGGCCTGTTTAATGATCAGTACCCCGGCCCAATCTCAAGGACTGGTCGCAACTTATGCCCCCCAGGAATTGGTGGCGCTGGCTAAAGAATATTCTGCTCTTATGGCTGAACTAGAGCAAATTCGAAAAATGCTGGATGTTCAAGGCCAAATCAAAACTGCTATTGGGGAATTTGTCCCTCAGGAATTTATGGGTATTTTCCGCGCTGGCCGGAACCTGGCTTGCGGGGGGTTACAACTACCTGATTTTAATTTTGGCTTAAATTTTGATGTTGCGAATCTTCTAAATTTACCTGATGACGCATGTAGTGCCTTTGGATGGGGTGGCCAAGGATTTAACCCGTGGACATACATTGGTGGATCTACCACAAATGCACGCATCCACACAGCTGACATGTTCTTCCTGTCAACATCTTTTCCTTCTTTACCTGGAAAGTTTGATCCTAAAGAAGCCCTTCTTGGTGAGTATGCCAATAGTGGGGGACGCAATGATTATGATGTCGTGGGTGAGTTTGCAGATGAATATGACCGCCGGGAGGGAGAAAATGGAGACGGTACTGCCGTCGCTGACGGAGGAGATGGCTCTTCTGGATCACCAGGCGGCAGCCCAGGATCCACATCTGGTGGCGGCAATGGCGGTGGAACAGCTGTTGCACAAACGGATCAAGTCCGCGAACCCAGAGCGTTGGGAACATTCTCTCAAGAACAACAGGAAAAGGCATTAAAAGACCGCGCGTTATACACGGCGATGCAATATATGGACGGCCATAGTGCTGCCCTTACCGGTACATCGTTTGCTGGTACTGCCGCGGCAACGGCAGCGCAGTTTGCTCAACTCACACCAGGCAGCGGGGGGGCCGATGATATGTCAGGCGCACTACAAGCCTTGATTGAAATTGAGCTTCAAAATGTACAAATTGCAGCAAACCTGGTTGAGAAAACTTCCCGCCTGTTGGCGATTCAATCAGTTAAAGAGTTGAATAACTTGCCGTTAGTATTGGGTGGGCCAGAGACTTGGGGAGGTCCAACCGAACAACAGCAGGCTGCTGGTTGGTATATTCCTGGGAAACCTCAAACTTTTTTAGCAAAAGAGACGCCGAAGAAGAAAAAAGCACCTTCGGTTAAAGACTCTAAAGCAATTAAGGTGACAATGACGGAAACCATTGAGTAAGTCACCTATCCTCTAATCCTTTGAGAGGAGTAGAAAAATGAAGCAAATTTATACTGTTATTTCATTCACGCTCATGCTTTTTGCCGTCGTATTTTCTGCACATCAGGCAAAAGCGGCGGCGGGCACAGGATACCAATGCATTTTCACCCCTGCCGGTGTACCTGTGTGTGCGGGAGACTATATGCTCAAATGTCCTTTGTGCTGCCCTCCACCCTGCGCAGAAACAGATGAGAGTAAAGTTGGTCAAATGCTTGATACTGCTTCGGCAACGATGGATGAGCTTGTTCTTATTTTAGACGAAGTCAATAAGGTCAAACAAGAAGTGGCAGATCTTTGGGGGTTTAAGGATTTAAATGCCTCTATCTATCAACAGCCCAGTATTGATTATTATATTGGCCCAATTGTTTCGATGGATGGATTGAACAGCCTCAATCCGTATATCACGGCTGATCTAAATGATAAAGCTGCCGTTAGTGAGCAACTTCGGTCTGAGTTTTTTGTTGATGGTATTGTTTCCCAGGATCAGCAACAAGAGCTGCTTCAAAAACGTCAATCCGTATGGATCAATACAGTTATGACAGGCCACGGGTTTGCAACAAACAGTCTGATTGCCCTTGATACTGCTATGCCCAATATCACGAATTCTTTGACAGAGTATCGCGATCAAGCAATGAGTGACAAAAGTATGAAAGCCCTTTTTTGGGCCTGGTTCCAGGCAAAGAAAGCGCGATGGGCCTTACAAGAACGACAAAAAGCACTCGTTGATATGATGATTGCTATTGATAGCTGGAAAAATGTCAAAGATATGCCTCTTGCGTTTCCTGAAGGGGCAGATACGTACCAATACTATACAGCCTATGAAGGACAGACCGGTGATCCGGCAACGGCACCCCCCACGGATGCACGGGCGGCACAAGAGCTGACCGTTGAAATTATTGAATTTATGAACGAAGCCAAAGAACAGTTTGACTCTGACGAAACACGTAATGCTGATCAAACTGGTCTTGGAGGGAGTGCGGATACTGTTGAAGAAGAAGAGGAACCACAAGTAACAACCACGACCATTGCTGATGAGATTGAAGATCTGCATATCGCACGAAAGAACGCCAATATCCTGCTGAAAGAAATTGGGTATTACGATTCAGCACTGGATTGTCATGATGAACGCATGCGCATTGTTGATGAACTGGTTGAGAAAATGCGCCCACATTTAAAATACCTTCCTCCTCAATTGTCTGGTCTTTCATGGTCTTCAACACCAAGAGGCGAATCCGCTCAAGGAAATCAGCGCTATAATAACCAGCCAGCCGGCCCTTTTCCGGAACCAGAAGATATTTTGGTGAGTGCATTTGATGAGCGGTATCACACCGTGGTAAATCCGCTGGGCATTTGGTTACGCGCTCTGGATGGTACAGATTATCTAGAAGGTAAAAAGGTCCGCAATGAACGCGCAGTTATGGTAGGCTGCCAGGTTGTTGATCTGTTCAAGGATCCCAGGGGAGACGCTTTTTTAAGGGAATCTTCCCCCTGTATACCGCGGGAAGTTTTTGACTCTCAAGAACAGGAAAATGTTACACATTACTGTATCAGCAACGAATCATCCGAAGAACTTGCGCGTCTTGACAAAAGCATTATCGATGGAGACCGACAAGTGCATGAATATGAATTCGAGGACTTCAGCTGTGCGACCCGGTATAATATGCGTAATGAACGAGGCGGCGGAGGTGGTCTGATCCGTGATTGGTTAGAGGCCGACAAGATAGAGAA
>JANQSM010000166.1 GCA_028284025.1 Alphaproteobacteria bacterium
CATACGTATTCAACAACTATTCCGGCTTCTGCTTCTGGTGGACACAAGAAGTGGTCTGGATCGGTTAAAGAATTGTCTGCCGCGCATGCTATTATTTCACCGGCAATGGATATTGAAGCCGGTCAAATGATCACCATTGATATTGAAGGATTGGGCAATTCTTTATCTGCACGTCTTTCCTCCAATGAAGGGGCTAATTCCACTATTCAGTTCCCGTTAGACCTGGATCACTTGCGCGACATGAGAGATAAAATCGAAAGATTGATGGCGCATAATGGATCATCTGATGATCTAGACGTTGCGGCATAATATAGATCAGATTGAATACAATGTGCTTGGAAAAGGGAATTAATAACAGATAAGGAACGCCACACCCCCAAGCCTGAATCACGTGGATTCTTCATTGAGAAGCTTAACGTGAACGATGAATAGTTACAATATTCATCCAGTACGTAAACCTAGAAATTGCTCTTTGCAAAATGGGGTCATCAATCGAAACTTCTGATTGCTCAAGGTATTCTGCTTCGCTATCAGGTGTGATTTGATGAATTTTACTTCGATCAGCGATGAACTTACCACCTGTTGTAGCAAAAATTTTGAGTGTTTCTAAGGCAGTAGGTTTATATTTTCCCTCAAGCATTGCTTGTGCAGAAAGATGAGACAAAAGACCTTCTGATACAAGTAAAAGTGCCATTTCTGTTGATAGCTTAAATCTATCACCATCAAATCCATGAAAACAGGAAGGCCATTCACTACATTCATAGTTAATAGAAATATGGTTTTCTGCTCTTGGCTCTTCTGCCATGTAATCCAGATATTCTACAAGTGCACGACGATCCGGATCATCTTGGTCAATATATTGTTTCAGGGAGGATAAGGCACTCTTACGGCTGCGAGGCTTTGTTGAATAAGAACCGGGGGAATAGTATTTACCTCTTACTACAATACCGATTAGATCTTCAATGTGATTGCGCGTCGGATCAAAAGTTACTTTATGTCCATTTGCGATGCGCACAATTTCCTCTTGAACGGCCGCATTAGATGAGCGGTAATTAAGCTTATTCAATACCTTTGTACCACCACTACAGATTCGAGAAGGCCCAGTTCTGGTTTCTTTTTTTTGCTTGGATGTTAAAACTATACTGTCAATGGTCGTTCTAAAAAAAGCATTATTGGGCCGCCCTTTTGCAATAGTTCTTACAAAAGCAGCGAATTGAAGCACCAATTTTTTATGCTCAAGATCCATCTTTTATCAATTCAAAAAGGTTTTATCTACTTTGGGAAACCCTAAATATCATGAATTAACCTAAAAAGAAACGATTTTATAGGTGTTTTTGTTTTTTAAAGAAATCGCTATGATATGAACCCCGGCTAAATTCCCTTGAAAATCCACCTACAATATATGCATTTCCAGAAAAAAGTGATATGACTCTTTGAAGGAGAGGAGAGGGAAATGACGATACGCAATCTTGATAAACTATTTAAGCCAAATTCCGTTGCTTTATTCGGAGCAAGTGGCACGCAAGGTTCTGTTGGCAAGACCCTAACTGATAACCTCTATGGCGCTAATTTTGAGGGGTCCATCTGGCTAGTAAACCCAAACCATAAAGAGATAAACGGGATTACCTGCTATTCTGACACAAATGCATTACCGGAAGCACCAGACCTGGCGATCATTGCAACACCAGCTCAATACGTTTCAAATATTATTGCTGATTTGGGTGAAAAAGGTACGAGAGCCACAGTCGTCATTACGGCAGGATTGCGGGAACAAAATCTCACTCAAAAAATGCTGGATGCTTCCAAGCCTCATTGTTTAAGAATCGTTGGTCCTAATTGTATGGGCATCATGATGCCGCGTATCGGTTTGAATGCGAGCTTTGCCCACACCAACCCGTTAGAAGGAGATTTAGCTCTGCTTTCTCAATCAGGGGCAGTGATCAGTGCAGTCCTTGATTGGGCAACAGATAAAGGGATCGGGTTTTCCTCTATCATTTCCATGGGCAATATGGCGGATGTGGATTTAGGAGACATGCTGGATTATTTGGCAGGTGATCATGATACCCGGGCAATCCTGATGTATCTAGAGCAAGTAACTGACGCGCGTAAATTCATGTCTGCTGCGCGTTCTGCAGCACGTGTGAAACCTGTTGTCGTCATAAAATCAGGACGACATACCCAAGCTGCAAAGGCGGCACATTCACATACCGGTGCTTTAGCAGGAGCAGATGAAGCGTATAATGCAGCTTTTCACAGAGCCGGCATTTTACGCGTGCTGGATCCGGAAGATCTTTTTGACGCTGCCGAAATTTTAAGTCGGACTAAAACAATTGAGGGGGATCGACTGGCTATTATCACAAACGGCGGCGGGGCAGGAGTTCTGGCAGTCGATCGGCTAGCGGATTTTGGGGGGACACTAGCAGCCCTTTCCAGTCAAACGATTGAGCAGCTAAACCAAGCGCTTCCTCCCACTTGGTCAAAAGCAAACCCCATTGATATTATAGGAGACGCGGGGCCAGAGCGTTACCAAGCAGCAATGGAAGCTGTTCTTGATGATCCAAACACTGATGCTGTTTTAGTGATCAATTGCCCGACAGCTTTGGCTTCAAGTAAAGATGCAGCCAAGGCTGTTCTGCAACAAATTCAGCACAGCAAGACTCCCAAACCTGTTTTAACTTCATGGTTAGGGGATGGGGCTGCGTATGAAGCACGCAAAATCTTGGTTGAAAGTGGGTTACCCAGTTTTGAAA
>JANQSM010000023.1 GCA_028284025.1 Alphaproteobacteria bacterium
GCAGAGGAAAATCCAGAATATGCTGAGCGGATAAACAGCCAGAACTTCGAAGCACGTGAACATGCGGTGTTGCACCAATTAGGGTTTTTAAAGAGGACACAAGCAAACTCTCATAGTGGAGAATGCACCTATAAGTGTGCTGGTAACACTACGATTACAGCCGTTGGCGCCAATATGATTTTGGCTAAAGATGCAAATGAACCTATAGATTTGCGGTTTATTGGCCCACTGGAGGACAGAATTAAGGATTTCCGTGAAGCAGGCAGCGGACGAAACCTGGACATTAGTGTGTTGGCTAACTTGGGAGGAAGGCTAGCAAATGCACGCTAGTTTCTGACGGGTAATTTTCGTTTGATCGCGTGTTTGCGTCGCCCAAGCCATTCCTGGAATGTAAATTTAAACATTAATGCGCTGGGGGTTACCACCAGAGTCAGGATCGTGGCAAATGCTAGTCCGAAGGTAATGGAGGTTGCAAGCTGTGACCACCACTGGGTACTGGGGGCACCGACTGAGATTTCTCTGGTCACAAAATCAATATTAGTTCTAAGAACCATCGGCAAAAGACCCAAAATAGTTGTTACAGTTGTCATTAAAACCGGGCGCAGTCTTTGGGCACCCGTTAAAAGAATTGCTTCCATCGGATCATCATAGCGTTTGGCCAGAATTTGGTATGTATCGATTAAAACGATATTATTGTTTACCACAATCCCGGCCAGGGCAATCACCCCTACACCTCCCATAACAATACCGAATGGCTGGCCAGTAATTAAAAGGCCCAGAAAGACCCCGATAGTTGACATAATAATGGCAGATAGAATCAGAAACGCCAGATAGATGGAATTGAATTGAGTAACCAGAATAATGGCAATAATAAACAGTGCTAAACTAAAGGCGCTTTTTAAGAAGGCTGAGGATTTTTCCTGATCCTCATTCTGACCACGGAATTCAATGTTCACACCTTCAGGAAGGTCAAAAGTTGATAGTTTAGCCCGTAATTCTTTAACTTTGTCATCTACCAGAACCCCAGGCTGGGCATCGGCTTCTACTTTCATGATGCGTTGGCTATCCACGCGATCAATTTTGCTGACCCGTTGTCTGGCTTCACGTGTGACAAAGGTAGAAATAGGAATATTGCCATCGCGCCCTGTGATACGAATTTTATCAAGTTGTTCAATGCCGCGTTCCCCCTTCGGGAAGCGCACAATAATGTCTACTTCATCCCGCGCCCCTTCTGGTCGGAAGGTATCAATAATCACACCGTTGGTCAGCATACGAATAGCTTGCCCGACCATGGATGTATCTACACCAAACTTGGCGGCTTGTTCCCGGTTAATATCCAACTGCCATTCAATACCAGGAACCGGAAGAGTATCTTCAATGTTCATCAATCCTTCGATAGATTCTACCAAACTTCGAATTTGGGCAGTTGTGGCCGGAAGTAGTTCTGTATTGCGCGAACTGATCTGAATTTGAATGTCTTTTCCTTGTTGCGGCCCTTCTTCGGCTTTTTTCGTTTCAATATGGATTCCGCCGATATCGGATGTACGTTCCTGGGCTTCAGCCAAAATTTCGGAGGCGGATCGACGTTTATCCCAATCTACAAACGAAAAGTTCACCAACCCGATTATATCTTCTGCCCCATCCTGGTTGGCTTGTGCTTGATTACCGGTGGCGGAATACACACTTTCAAATTCCGGCATGTCCAGGACACGCTGTTCCACCCGTTTAATCAGATCATCCATTTCATCAATGGAGAGATTGCCGCGGGCATGTACAACCAAGGAAGCAAAATCGGGTTCAACATCTGGAAAGAATTCTACGCCCTTTCCAAAGTTCTGGTACAGAACTTGGGTCCCGATCAGACCAAAGAAAGTGGCCAAGAGAATCAGACCGGGGCGGCTTAGCATTTTTCTTAGGAAATTGACATATTTTTTGGTAAAGCCATCAATGCTATCGAGCGTCATGGCAATCTCAATATCACCATCATCCGCGGGCGTTTCAGAACGAGTGGCTTCCCTTCGCTTTGCAATAATTGATCCTATAGTTGGAATAAATATCAGCGCCATCAATAGGGATGCAGTTAAGGTTGCCAACAAAGTAATAGGCATGTACTTCATAAATTCACCCACAATATCTGGCCAGAAAAGCAGTGGGAAAAATGCAGCCAGTGTTGTAGCGGTGGAGGTCGCGATTGGCCAGGACATGCGTTTTGCTGCCATACCATAGGCTTTGACTGGCGGTAACCCTTCGTTCAGTTTACGGTCAGCATATTCAGTGACAACAATTGCCCCGTCCACCAACATCCCCACGGCCAGGATCAAGCTGAACAATACAACAACATTTACCGTCAATCCCATCACGCTTAGGGTTAAAATGCCCAGCAAAAAAGAACCAGGCACAGCAATACCCACCAGCAGGCCGGATTTAAGGCCTAAAATGGCGACAACGACAATCATTACAAGGAGAACGGCGCTGATGACGTTGTTTTGTAGATCGCGCAGCATATCGCGAATCTGGATGGATTGATCCTGAATATAGGCGATTTGCACAGCTTTTGGCCATAACGTGGATTGACTTGTCACTAAGGCTTTTACATCCTCGATTGTTTCAATAATATTGCGACCTGTGCGTTTCGTAATTTCCAGTGCCACGGCTGGTTCACCATCCAGGTGTGCATAGCCTTCTGAGTCTTTAAATGTAGGGCGCACAGAAGCAATATCTTTAACCAGAACGGTACCCTCATCACGGGCAACAATCGGCATATTCATAATATCTTTGGGGTTTTCAAACAGGCCAGGGACTTTGATGGCGAACCGCCCTTGGCCGGTATCCATCACACCCGCAGCAACCAGCTGATTGGAACGCTGAACAAAGTTAATGATATCTGTTGTTTCTAGCTGATAGCTTTCCAGTTTTAGTGGATCTATCACGATTTCCACTACTTCTTCCCGGTCTCCCACAATCCGTGCTTCCAGTACATTGGGTAAGCTTTCCAGTTCATCCTGCAAATCACGGGATAGATTAACCAATGTGCGCTGGGACACATTACCAGAAAGAATTACAGTAATAACCGGAAAATCACTGAAAGAGACTTCCTTTACAACAGGTTCATCAGTTTCTTCAGGAAGGTCAGGGCGGGCCAGATCCACCGCCTGGCGTACGTCATCCAGTGCTTTATCAACATTAAAGCCGGCGTCAAATTCTAAAATAACATTACCGCCCCCCAGATAACCATTACCGCGCATTTCATCAATACCTTCAATAACGCGCAATTCCTGTTCCATTGGGCGTAACAGAAGGCGTTCTGAATCTTCTGGTGAAATCCCGTCATGCGTCATCGATACATAAATAATCGGGATTTGAATATCAGGGGATGATTCTTTCGGGATATTGATATACGCATTTGTCCCAGCAACGAAAATCAATAGTAAAAGCAGCAAAATAGTGCGATTGCGGTTTAAGGCAGCATCAATCATGGAATGCATATCAGTTATCCTGCCCCTGTTGGCCTTGTTGTCCTTGAGAAATATTCTGCTGATATGTCGGGATTACTTTTTCGCCGGGCTTAATAAATTCCTGGCCAACAACTACAAGGCGAACCATTTGCGGTAGGCCGGAGATCCAGACAGTACCGTTGGGCGCATCATCAACAATCTCAACTGGATTAAAAGCTACCATGTTATCTTCATTTACAGTTTTAACGCCTACGATACCATCATCTGAAAGGGTGAGAATCGCCGGGCTAATGTTGTGTGCCATTACCGGATTTAATTTTATTTTTATCTCAGCTGTCAATCCGGCAGGAATAGCGTGGTTGGGGTTAGGGATTTCCAGTTCCAGAGGGAAGGTACGGGTTTGCTCTTTGCCGCGCACTGCAATGTAATGAATCTTTCCCTGCAAGCTCTCGTGCCCCGGAATAGCCGCCAGACCAACTTGACCTACGGAAAATTTTGCTACTTCATCTTCATTGGCTTCTGCCAGTACGTAAAGTGGATCAAGGTCAACAATTTCTGCCACAATATCGCCAACTTTAACAAAATCACCTTCTTCCACCATACGGTCATTTAAGACGCCATCAAAGGGAGCTTGAACTTTGGTATTTTGAATTTCCAGCTTTAGCGCAATGACGTTGGCTTCTGCTTCCCGGATGTTGGCTTCCGCTGCGGCAAGTTGCGTTGAAGATCTAAACCCTTCTTTGGCCAGTTTTTTTGAAGCTTCATAAACACTTTGCAATTCCCGTAATTTAGCTTCTGCTTGGCTTAAGCGTTCGTACCGGTCATCAATATCCAGGACAAACAGGGCTTGCCCTTTTTTAACCCGGATGCCGCGTTCTGCCTTGATGGTGTTTACTGTACCCTCGGCTTCAGATTTCAATTCTACCTGGCGAGAATATCCTGTCCGACCCCGCAAAACCAACTCATTGGCCTTGGATTCTGCCATGCTTTGTTTAACTTCTACCTTAGTAAGCTGGTACTCAGTTGCTTGTTTTTTGGCAGGCAACGTTTCAGGCTCTTCAAATTGGCCGGAAAGAATCCAGACGAAGGCAATGGTAGCAAAAATAATTGCAATAAGAACGGATCGGTTAGGTCTTTTGTGGGAAGTTTTCTCTGCCGGTTGCATTGAAGCCTATACTCATGTAGTTATCAGATATCCAAAAAATAGGGTCTTTATTCATGAAAAGCTAGTGCCAATGTCAGAAAAACTAACATTATCCAGAAACAAGGCGAAAACAAATCTAAAGCGCAAAAAGGGACGCAAGAACTCGTCTCAGCGCTGGTTGCAGCGCCAGCTTAACGACCCATACGTGCATGAAGCTAGAAAGAAAGGTTATCGGAGCCGTGCAGCTTTTAAGTTATTGCAGTTAAATGAAAAGTTTCATTTTTTAAAAACCGGCCAAAAGGTGCTGGATTTAGGTGCAGCCCCTGGGGGATGGACGCAAATAGCTGCCAACGCTGTTGCCCCCCAAGGCAAGGTGGTTGGCATTGATATTCTGGAGATGGAACCAATCGCCGGTGCGGTCAATCTGCAAGGAGATATTTATGATGAAGGTGTGCTGGACACTTTGATTCAGGAGTTGGGAAGCAAAGCAGATCTGGTTTTAAGTGATATGGCTGCCAATACTATAGGGCATGCTGCCACGGATAATTTACGCACGATTGCTCTGGCTGAAGCTGCAGCCGATGTCGCTATTCACACTTTGAAGGAGAGCGGAACCTTTGTCGGCAAAGTCTTTCAGGGCGGGGCAAACAAAGGTTTGTTGGATCTGTTGAATGCTCACTTTGAAAAGGTGAAACACTTTAAACCACCGGCATCCCGTAAAGGTTCTCCGGAAACATATGTTGTTGCAATGGGGTTTAAGGCGTAATTACCTGTTGCATCGGGCATAAAAATCTGTATAACCTCAACTGCAATCTGAATGAACGTATAAGGATTGCGCCATGTCTTTTAAAAAATCATACACTTTTGACGATGTTTTGCTCAAACCTGCCTATTCCGAGGTTCTGCCCGGAGAAGTTGTAACGCGCACACGGTTAACCAAAACCATTGATCTTGCAATCCCCATTGTTTCCTCTGCCATGGATACCGTAACGGAAGGGGAAATGGCTATTGCTATGGCTCAGGCTGGTGGTATTGGTGTGGTACATCGCAATATGGATATTGAAAAACAGGTGGCAGAAATCCGCAAGGTGAAGAAGTTTGAATCTGGCATGGTTGTGGATCCAGTAACTTTACCGCCAGATTCCAGATTGGCTGATGCTATTCGCATTATGGATGAGATGAGTATTTCCAGCATCCCTGTGGTGGAAACATCGGGTAAGTTGGTTGGGATTTTGACCAATCGTGATGTCCGCTTTGCCAAAAACATGAAAACACCAGTGTCGGAGCTGATGACATCGGATCTTGTTACTGTTGAGGCCGGGGTTTCCAAGGATGAAGCTAAAGCATTGCTGCACAAACACCGTATTGAAAAACTATTGGTGGTAGATAAAAAGTTCCGGTGTGTAGGATTAATTACAGTAAAAGACATTGAAAAGTCGGTCAAATACCCGGATGCGACCAAAGATGAACATGGGCGCTTGCGTGTGGCAGCGGCAACAGGGTCTGGTGAGGAAGGTATTGAGCGCGCACAAGCCTTGTTTGAGGGCGGCGCAGATGTGGTGATTGTGGATACGGCCCATGGTCATTCAAAGAAAGTCATTGAGACAGTCAAAGCAATTACTAAAATGAAAAATGCCGGGCAAATTATAGCTGGAAACGTTGCCACTGCTGAGGGTGCCAAGATGCTGATTGATGCCGGGGTGAATGGCATCAAGGTTGGTATTGGGCCAGGGTCCATTTGTACGACCCGGATTGTTGCCGGGGTAGGTGTACCACAATTAACAGCATTGATGGATACGGTGGAAGAAACTGTCAAGCATGACATTCCGGTGATTGCCGACGGTGGAATTCGCTTTTCCGGTGATATCGCCAAATCCATTGCCGCCGGGGCAGACAGTGTAATGATTGGATCCTTGCTGGCCGGGACGGAAGAAGCCCCAGGCGAAGTTTTCCTGTATCAAGGGCGCCCCTATAAATCTTACCGCGGGATGGGATCTTTGGGTGCCATGGTCAAAGGTTCCGCTGATCGGTACTTTCAGGGGGAAATTAAAGAAAGTTTGAAGCTTGTCCCCGAAGGGGTAGAAGGAAAAGTCCCGTATAAAGGGCCGGTGACAACCATCTTGTACCAGCTGGTTGGAGGCTTGCGTGCTTCTATGGGGTATACTGGTAACAAAACCATCAAGGATATGCGCAAAAAGTCTACTTTTATTGAGATTTCGACCGCTGGCATGCGCGAATCCCATGTGCATGATATTACCATTACCAAAGAAGCCCCGAATTACAAGCCGGATTAAGTATGACGCCAGGCGCGCAACTCAATGCCTCTATTGAGGTTCTGGATAGTTTTTTGCTGGAAAGAGCACCGCTGGATAATGCCCTGCGCCGTTATTTTCGTAATCGCCGTTTTATCGGATCCAAAGACCGTCAGGCAATTACCGGCTATGTTTATGATGCCATACGACATCTATTGCCTTTGCAATGGTGGGGTGCTGAAACGGCCCGCCATGTGATGCTGGCGGTCCTTGTGTTTTTAAGAAAAGAGAAGGACCCAGCCAGTTTTTTTGACGGGTCAAAATATGCTCCTGGGACTTTGACAGAAGAAGAGGTTGGTTTTTTAAAGAGCATAGAAAATCAAGAGCTTTATTCTAAAGATCAGCCGGAGGCTGTTCAGCTAAATTGTCCGGACTGGGCGTATGAAAAAATCAAAATCTCTAATCCAGAAGATTATAAGCCTTTGCTGGAAGCATTGAATGAGCAAGCACCATTTGATCTGCGGGTTAATACCTTGAAAACAGACCGGGATACAATATTACAGTGGTTAGAGGAACAAAATTTATATGCGGTTGCTTTGCAAGAATCATCGGCTGGAATTCGTTTGCTAAAAAGGCACCCAATTGAACATTGGCAGCCTTTTAAAGAAGGCTGGATTGAGGTACAGGATGAGAATTCTCAGAGAGTAGCGGATATATTGCAGGCCAAACCAGGGGAACGTGTCGTAGATTTTTGTGCCGGGGCTGGTGGCAAAACTCTGGCCATTGCTGCTGACATGAAAAACAAGGGCAGCATCTATGCGCTGGATACCAGTGCCGGAAGATTAAAGCGTGCAAAGGTTCGTTTTAATCGGGCTGGGGTTCACAATGTGCAAACTCATACACTGAAGGATGAGAATGATCCGTGGTTAAAACGTCATGCTGGAAAGTTTGATGCGGTTCTTGTCGATGCTCCGTGCAGTGGGTCAGGAACATGGCGGCGAAATCCAGATGCCAAATGGCGGTATGATCAATCCGCGCTGGATGATTTTGCTGCGCTGCAGCAAAATATTTTGCAGGCAGCCTCAAAATTAGTGAAACCGGGCGGACGAATTTTGTATGTAACATGTTCTGTTTTTAATCAGGAGAATATGGATCAAGTGCGTGCGTTTAACGAAAATAACCCGTCCTACAAGTGTCTGGAAACCCAAGCATTTATGCCGCATTGCACAAGCGGGGACGGCTTTTTCGTTGCTTTATGGAGAAAAATTTAGTATGGTTTTGAGATGACGACAGAGGTAGGAATCTTTGCGGATTTAACAATCCGCACGGCAAATTTGGATGACATTGATGAAGTCGCAGATTTTATCCGCAACGCATGGATTCGCCAATATCCCAAAGTATATGACCACGAATTTTACCAAAAGCACGCTACTTTTGGTCATTATCGCCGTAAGTGGTGGGACTTTTTAATTGACCGGTTTGAACACCCAGAGAAGCAATTCTTCGTGATCTACCATGGTTATGATCTTATCGGTGTTTCAGCTTGTCTGGAATATCAACCCGTGGGATCTTTTAAAAGTTATCTGGATTCCAGCACGTCACCGCTGCACGGCAAAAAGGTAGGGGAATTTACTTGTACCTATCTGGCACCTGAATATCAGCGTCACGGTATTGGTACTATGTTTTATATAGCGCGCATCAAACATTTGCTAAAACATGATTATCCAGTGGCGTGTGTGTGGGCAGATCATACGAATGCGTCTTTGCCTGCATTTGAAGCTTTGGGTGGTCAGAAATTTGGTGAACGCACATTCTTGGAGCTGGATATTGTACCGTCTAAAGAAATCGGTTTCTTTTTTCCAGACCTTAAAAAAATGCTGCGGACCATGCATTCTGCCAAGCCACACCTTTATGATTTTGTTTCTAGCCAGCTGGAACAATTAACAGAGCACCCTACACCCTCTCATCGCCGGCGTATCGCATAGTTTATTCTTGAACCAGCCTAACTTTTCTGTATAACCTCCCGTATGCAGCATGATCATATTCTGATTCTGGATTTTGGGTCGCAAGTAACCCAGCTGATTGCCCGACGTGTCCGGGAAGCAGGCGTTTATTGTGAGATTTTACCATTTAACGTGGAAGAGCAGCGGATTCGTGATTTTAAACCGAAAGGTGTCATTCTTTCCGGTGGGCCAAGTTCAGTTACATTAGAAGATACCCCACGCATTCCTGACTGTATCTTTGATTTGAAGGTTCCTTTGTTAGGCATATGTTATGGACAACAAGCGCTGTGCCAGCAACTGGGTGGCAAGGTGGATACTCATGAAAGTCGTGAATTTGGCCGTGCGTTTGTCACAGTAGAAAAGAATTGTGCACTATTTGATGGTGTTTGGGACGTAGGGGCGAAGGAACAGGTCTGGATGAGTCATGGTGATCGAGTGACAGCCCTGCCGAAAGGGTTTGAAGTGGTGGCCGCTTCGGAGGGGGCACCATTTGCGGTAACGGCTAATGAAGATAGCAAATATTACGGCGTTCAATTCCACCCGGAAGT
>JANQSM010000031.1 GCA_028284025.1 Alphaproteobacteria bacterium
CGCCACACCACCCACCGATGCGTCGAAATTTCATAGAGGTCGCAGACGCTAGCGTTATTTCTTAAAAATACTATTCTACTTTAGGGCCGTCTTTTTTTACCGGAACGATATCATCGTCGCCCAGTTCATCAGCGTTTTCCAGAACAGTGTCATCTTCCTCGTCATCTTCCAGGTCAATATCCAAATCTTCTCCCAGATCAATATCCCCTAGCTCATCCTCATCTTCATCGTTAAGGTCGGACTCATCCTCTGTCACATCTGCCTTGACCGGCTTTTTCTCTTCGGGTTTAGGCTTTAGTTTTTCTTTCTTTGGTTTGGAGATCTGTTCAACGATCTCATGCTCAGTCCCGCAATTCGGGCAAATAATTGGTGATTTCTTAAAGTCATAAAACCGCGTGCCACAATTGCGACAAGCACGTTTAATTCCCCATTCAGGTTTTGCCATAATTTATTCCTTCTCATTAACAGGCTTAACTGGATTGCTTTTTAATAAAGAAGGCTTTAGACCATAAGATGTCAAGACCGTAAATATGTTTTTTTGAAAAAAAATTTAAAGGTGAGGATGATTATTGCAATTGACGGCCCGGCAGCATCCGGGAAAGGCACTCTGGCACGGCGGTTAGCCGATCATTACGCCCTGGCATATCTGGATACCGGGCTGATTTATCGTGCCGTGGGGAAAAAAGTCCTTGATGCTGGAAAAAATCTAAATGATACAGCTGCCTTTATCGATGCCGCACAACACATTGAAGCAAAAGACCTGAAAGACCCAGTCTTACGCCAGGATGAATATTCAATTGCTGCGTCCCATGCCGGCAAGATTCCAGAAGTCAGAAAACTTTTGCTGGATTTTCAGCGGTTTGCTGCTCACCACCCACCGGCAGATAAGAAAGGGGCTGTGCTGGACGGGCGAGATATCGGCACGGTCGTTTGTCCCGAAGCTGACATTAAAATCTTTGTAACAGCCAATCTGGAGACCAGAGCCAAACGCCGGTTTGAAGAACTACAAACCCGTGGGCTGGAAACAACCTATACTCAAGTGCTGGAAGATCTGACCAGTCGGGATAAACGTGACCAGGAACGCGCTATTGCACCGTTAAAGGCAGCAGAAAATGCTTTTCAACTGGATACAACTACTTTAAATGCTGAAGAAACCTTCAAAATTGTTACTGAATACGTTGACATAACGCAAAAAATCAGCTAAACCCCCAATCATTCTAAATCTAATGAAAGGAATACCTGATTGAGTCAGGTATAATGGTATTTAACACATATGAGTAAAACAACAACAGCAACAAAAATTGAACTAACCGGGGACTACCCGGACGTAAAGGAGGATTTCGCCAAATTACTGGATGAACAGCTTGGTGAAAATTCTACAATGATCGGCAAGGTCACTAAAGGCCGGATCGTCAATGTGGAAAATGACTTTGTTATTGTGGACGTCGGATTGAAATCCGAGGGCCGCATTCCCATGAAAGAATTTGGATCCGCCGTACCCGAGAATCTAAAAGCCGGGGACGAAGTGGATGTATATATTGAACGCTTTGAAAACCAGGACGGGGAAGCCGTCTTAAGTCGCGAACGGGCACGTCGTGAAGAAGTTTGGGTTGAACTTGAGAAATCTTATGAAAAAGAAGAGCCAGTGACTGGTATCATCTTCAACCGCGTTAAAGGTGGTTTCACCGTGGACGTTAGTGGAGCCATTGCGTTTCTACCAAGCTCCCAGCTGGATATTCGTCCGGTGAAAAATACTGATGTTCTCATGAACAAAGAGCAGCCGTTTATGATTCTGAAAATGGACCGTAAGCGTGGTAACAT
>JANQSM010000037.1 GCA_028284025.1 Alphaproteobacteria bacterium
AAAGGTGTGCGATCAGGATTGCGAGATGCCAGCGAAGTCTTGAAAGATGTGAAGGGGGTTTCCATTGTACGTTTTCAACCCGAAGATGTGGTGCGCCACCCGTTAGTTACCCGTATTATTGAAGCTTATAAAGTTCATGACGACAAACACAAAGAAGAATATGAATAACAGATTGCCAATTTCCCCTCACAAGGTGGAACTGTTGATTGATATTGCCAGCTCTGATTGGGAGGGAGAAGATGACGGCGATGTTCCCGATTGGCCAACTTTGTGCGAAAATCTGACCCATCGGGTTCTGGATACGCTTTACGCAGAAAATAATCTAAAGACAGAGGTTAGCGTGGTGCTAACCAACGATGCTGCCATCCAGGAATTAAATGCCCAGCATCGCAGTAAAGATAAACCCACCAATGTACTGTCGTTCCCAGTATATCAATTAGAAGAGCTGGATACATTAACCAAAAATTCAGACCCACAGCTCATACTGGGAGATATCGTATTTTCCTATGAGACATTGAAAAAAGAAGCTGTACGTGACCACAAACCTTTTAAACATCACTTTTGTCATCTTTTCATTCATGGTCTGTTGCACTTGCTGGGATACAATCATGAAGACCAGGAAAGTGCCGAGCGCATGGAAGCCCTGGAAACAGAAATTCTACAGATGATGAGCATTCCCAATCCCTATTCAAAGGTTGAAGCATAAATGAACGGTGACCCTGGCATACAAAAGTCTTTCAAGAAAATTCTTTCCAAACTGGGATTAAGCAAAACCAACGGATCCGTTTCTGAAGTGCTGGAAGAAATTCTGGAAGAACGGGATGAAAATGAACTGCCCCTGGATGCAGATGAACAGGTCTTGCTGGCCAATATTCTAGCCCTGTCCAACATTACCGCAGAAGATGTCATGGTCCCGCGCGCTGATATTAACTCAGTGGAAGTAAAAACAAGCTATCAGGAGTTGGTAGAAATTTTCACCAAATCGGGCCATTCTCGCCTGCCTGTGTACCATAAATCTTTGGATGATGTTTTAGGTATTGTACACATCAAGGATTTGGTAGCGGCATCCGCTAACATTGAACAGTTTAAACTTAAAAATATTGTCCGCCCGGTGATTTTTATCTCTCCCTCAGGACGTGCTCTCGATATCTTGTTAAAAATGCGCCAGAAGCAAACCCATATGGCATTAGTGGTGGATGAATATGGCGGTGTCGATGGGCTGCTGACCATTGAAGACGTTGTAGAGCAGATTGTCGGAGAAATTGAAGATGAGCACGATGTCATCGAACAACTGGAGATGACTCCCCAGGAGGAAAATGTGTTGCTGGCTGATGCACGGGTTGAACTAGAGGATTTTGAAGAATGGCTAGGCTTTATCCTGCCAGATGAAGAGACAGAAGAAGTTGATACCGTGGGCGGATTTGTTTCTCACATTGCAGGTCGCGTGCCAGACCGTGGTGAGATTATCAAATTTGAAGACCTGAATCATAGTCAGGCTTTGGAGTTTGAGATTCTAGAATCCAATCCGCGCAAGCTTAAACGTCTGCGCATTCGAAAAATCGCTTTGCAAGAAGAGCCCAAAACGTTACAAAGTGGAAAGCTTTTTTCATTTTTCTGCTAGGGCGTCAATGAAGCAATTTTTATTAACGGGACTCAATAAATACCCTTACCTTTTCTCCCTTGTTGCTGGTTTACTGGCGTGTTTGGGATTACCGCCGGTTCCTCTTTGGCCAGTTCCTTTATTGATGCTGGCTCTTTTAATCTACCAATTGGAAAAAGCCCCTAATGGACGTCAAGCCTTTTTGATCGGTTGGCTATTTGGGCTGGGATATTTTGTTGCAGGGTTATACTGGATTGGTAATGCCCTTTTGATTGACAGTAACAAATTCTGGTGGATGGTCCCCTTTGCCGTAATAGGCTTACCAGCCTATCTGGCCTTGTTTACGGCCGCCAGCACATGGATGTATCACCGCCTGTTTTCCTGCTACAATGTTTACTGGCGACCATGGATTTTTGCTGCTTGCTGGGTAGCAATGGAACTGGCCAGGGCTTTTATATTCGGAGGATTCCCATGGAATCTCATCGGGTATATCTGGGCTGAGTCCAGCCTTGTGATCAGTCAATTTGCCTTTTTAACAGGCATATACGGCGTGGGTTTTCTCACCTGTTTAATGGCAGGAGCACTTTATGTTGCGGCTCAAAAAATTCCAAAGTCCCTTAAGTACAAAGCTATCTTGCCAATCATCCTTGCTACAGCTGTGATCGCTGGATTTGGCAGTTACCGACTTTACTTGCAATCAGAGCCAGAAACCCTCCGCCAAATTACTGTGCGCTTGGTACAGCCTAATATTCCGCAGGAAGAACGCTATTTTGCTGTAGATCAGTTTTTTATATTTCGCGAACATTACACCCTTTCTGAAATCGAAGGCAAGGAACCTGTCGATCTTTTAGTCTGGCCAGAAAGTTCCGTCCCCTTCCCTCTCAATCCCCAAAACTGGGAAGTAAACAGCATTGCCTCTTTATTGAAGCCAGGTGCAATTGCTCTGGTCGGGGGACCCAGTACGCAACAAACACCCCAGGGAAGAAAAGGATATAACAGCCTGTATGTTATTAATGATCACGGCGAGATTGCTGATATTTACCGCAAAGTGCGGCTGGTACCGTTTGGTGAATTCGTGCCACTTTCAGAATATTTACCGATTGATAAAGTAACCCGCGGACAATTTTCTTATAGCCCGGGAGATTCCCTAAAAACGATTGATTTGCCCGGGATCGCCAAAATCAGTCCATTGATTTGCTACGAAGTTATTTTTTCTGGGGATGTGGTTGCAAATGGATCGGATCAACCCCATATCTTGGTTAATATTACTGACGATTCATGGTACGGATTGTCCAGCGGCCCTTTTCAACACTATAATAGTGCCAGATTTCGTTCTATAGAGGAAAACTTACCATTAATTCGGGTTGCAAATACCGGGGTTTCCGGTGTATTTGACAATAAGGGTAGAACGATGGCCAAACTTCCCCTAAAAAGAAAAGGTGTATTGGACCAACAGGTTGAAATAAAAGACTTTAAGCCAAGCATCTACAGCAAAGTAAAAAATTTTTTAGGAATCCTATTGTATGCATGGATTATTATGCTATTTTGGCAGAAGAAAAGAATATTACAAAATTAAATCTTGACAGCACCATATACATACATAAGTATGCACTTGAACCAGGAGTATTAATTTTTAATAAACGAATAAGATATACAATCTAAGGTAGTATGGCAAAAGAAGACAAAGGCAGCATGGAGAACTCACCTAACCCAGTCGATATTCATGTCGGAAAGAAAATCAGGCAGTTACGCACCCTAAAAGGCTTTACGCAAGAAAAACTGGGGCAAGCAGTGGGTATCACATTTCAACAGGTACAAAAATATGAACGGGGCACCAACCGTGTAGGTGCCAGCCGCTTATACGATTTAAGCAAGGTGCTTGAAGTCCCAGTTAGTGTTTT
Source organism: Alphaproteobacteria bacterium (assembly GCA_028284025.1). Classification (GTDB taxonomy): domain Bacteria; phylum Pseudomonadota; class Alphaproteobacteria; order JANQSM01; family JANQSM01; genus JANQSM01. Next base: position 3,502 of record JANQSM010000037.1, read on the forward strand.
CTTTGAAGGGCTGGGCCAGGCTTCCAGCTACGATACCAGCGGTTCATTTGTGGCAGAAGCCGACACAGGGTTTACTGAAGATCCATTCAAAAAGCGTGAAACATTGGAACTGATCCGGGCATATTACAAGATTCCAGACCCAGGATTACGCAAAACAGTTTTTGATCTGGCTAAATCTTTAGCCAAACAAACCGATACCGAATCTGCATAAATCAGGGAAAATCCTGCATACGAAGCAAAAAAGGCTTGACGTATACCGCCTTTGTATCGTCTTCTAGGCTTCTAATTTTTAAAAAAGTATCCCTACGCTTT
>JANQSM010000045.1 GCA_028284025.1 Alphaproteobacteria bacterium
TGGCTTCCTATGTACATAATTCACTCTCTGCGGGGATGGGTAAAATTGCGGTGCTTGTGGCACTGGAATCTGAAGGTGATACAGAAAAACTAACAGAGCTTGGTCGCCATATCGCCATGCACATTGCAGCTACTAATCCGTTGGCTTTAACGACGGATGAGCTGGATCCTGCGATTGTTGAGCGTGAGAAAAAAGTTCTGATGGAGCAGGCGCGCCAATCTGGTAAGCCGGAAGACATTATTGAAAAGATGATCGAAGGCCGTATGCGTAAGTACTATGAAGAAGTTGTTCTTCTGGAGCAAACCTACGTTCTGGATGGTGAAAGCAAAGTGGCCAAGGTATTGAAAGCAGAAACAGACAACGTCGGAGCACCTGTGCAAATCAACGGGTATGTCCGTTTTGCTTTAGGTGAAGGTGTTGAGAAAAAGCAGGATGACTTTGCCGATGAAGTCAAGAAAATGGCCAGCTAACACACTTTAACTTTCAAGGCATTAAATTGCTCCATCTTTGGGTGGGGCAATTTTTGTATTTACGCGGCAATTGGTGTATGTATACTCATAACAAATTTTTTTAGATGAAATAAAACCTTAGAAGCATACACATAATGTCAAAGCCCTGTTATAAACGCGTTTTAATCAAAATTTCCGGAGAAGCCCTGATGGGGAAACAGGACTTCGGGATGGATCACGAAATCATTACCTTTGTCGCCCGCCAGATTGCCAAAACTCATGAGATGGGCGTGCAGATTAGCGTCGTTGTGGGCGGAGGCAATATTTTCCGCGGCATTTCTGGCGCTGCTGTAGGGATGGAGCGTGCCAGTGCTGATACAATGGGGATGCTGGCAACTGTCATTAACGCCTTGGCGCTGCAGAATGCATTGGAGCATATCGGTATTCAGACACGGGTACAAACAGCTATTGCCATGCCAACTGTTGCAGAGCCGTACATTCGTCGCCGGGCAATTCGTCACATGGAAAAAGGGCGCGTCGTAATTTTTGGGGCCGGGACAGGGAATCCTTTCTTTACAACCGATACTGCCGCTGCCTTGCGCGCATCAGAAATGGGATGTGATGCTTTGTTAAAAGCCACCCAGGTAGATGGTGTGTATACGGCAGATCCGAAAAAAGATGCAAAGGCCAAAAAGTTTGATTCTTTAAGTTATATGGAAGTTTTATCGCGCGATTTAAAAGTGATGGATGCCAGCGCCATCGCTCTGGCGCGGGAAAATAAAATTCCGGTGTTGGTGTTTGCCTTAAAAGAGGAAGATTCCTTTGCCAGGGTAGTCTGCAAGAAAGGAAAATTCACGATTATTGAAGGAGAAAACAATGGCTGAATATAATGAAAAAGATTTAAAACAGCGCATGAATGGAGCGCTTGATGCCTTGAAGCGGGAATTTGCAGGTTTGCGAACCGGACGGGCTTCAGCCAGTATGCTGGATCCGGTTCAGGTAGAGGCATATGGCGCTAAAATGCCATTAAATCAGGTTGCTACTGTTAACGTGCCAGAGCCGCGCCTTATCACAGTACAGGTCTGGGATAACAGCCAGGTGCAAGCAGTGGAAAAAGCCATTCGTGATTCCGGTCTTGGTCTGAATCCGGCGGTGGAAGGCCAGGTGATTCGCGTACCGGTACCGGATTTAAGCGAAGAACGCCGCAAGGAATTAACCAAGGTAGCCGGTAAATACACAGAAGAAGCCAAGGTATCAGTACGCAATGTACGTCGGGACGGGATGGAAGCACTAAAGGAAATGGAAAAAGATAAAGATATTTCTGAAGATGACCATCACCGTATGGCAGATACTGTTCAAAAATTGACAGATGACTTTGTTAAACAGATCGATGATCTGTATCATGCAAAAGAAAAAGATATTTTGCAGGTCTGATTTATGGAACTCAATGCGTTAGACTCCGGTCTTTTACAGGCGCCCCGTCATATTGCCATTATTATGGATGGGAATGGACGATGGGCTAGGAAGCGTGGTTTACCCCGCACAGTCGGCCACCGGTACGGTGCCGATGCTGTTCAGCGGACGGTAGAAGCTGCCGCTGAGATGAAGCTGCAGTATTTAACTCTGTTTGCTTTTTCATCAGAAAACTGGCAGCGCCCAAAGGATGAAGTCACCGAATTGATGGGGCTTTTGAAAAAGTACCTAAAAAAAGAATTGCAGGGCTTAATAGATAACAATATCCGCTTTCGGGTTATCGGTGATAAAGACCGCTTTGCAAATGACATTGTGACCTTGATTGAACAAACAGAAGAGCAAACAAAGGCAAATACCGGGCTTAACTTTAATGTGGCATTGGGTTATGGCGCCCGCCAGGAAATGATCAATGCGGCACGGGTTTTGGCTAATGAGGTCAAGCTGGGGATTCGATCTATTGAAAGCATTGATGGAGAAACGTTTTCCAGCAATTTGCTAACCACCGGCATTCCGGATCCAGATATGATTATCCGCACGAGTGGAGAACAACGCTTAAGTAACTTCATGTTGTGGCAGGCGGCCTATGCCGAGCTTTATTTCATCGACAAGTTCTGGCCGGATTTTGGCAAACAAGATCTGATGGCAGCTGTTGAAGAATTCAAACAGCGCGAACGCCGGTATGGCGTTAAAGTGTGCAGCTGACATATTGTTTGGTTGGTTTTTATGACGCGTTCTAATCTTTTACCCCGATTGTTAAGTGCCTTAATCCTGGCCCCTTTAATTCTTTGGATTGTTGTTGAAGGAGGTGTCATTCTTAAAGGTTTTTTGGCTCTGATTGTAGCTTTGATGGTGCGTGAATGGATCCGCATGAATTTTGGCAAAGATCATCAAAATGCACGTTTGGTAGGGATTGGGGTGATTTTTCTGCTGGCTTATCTATTTTACTGGTTAAGATCCCAGCCAGACGGAATGTATTTGACTCTGTATCTGGTTTTGGTGTGCTGGGTAATGGATATTTTCGCGTACTTTGGTGGAACACTTATTAAAGGCCCGTTGTTATTGCCGCGCATTTCACCTCGTAAAACCTGGGCCGGGTTTGTGTCTGGGATTGTGGGGGCTGTTGGGTTAACCGTTGTCTTTTATGTTTTTGGTCACCCAGTGCTGGAATCCCTAACGCTTTTGATAATTGCAGGAATTATAATGGCTTTGTTAGGCCCCGCAGGAGATTTGCTGATATCTTATTTCAAACGCAAATCCAAAGTGAAAGACAGTGGTGGGATTATTCCTGGCCATGGCGGGGTGCTGGATCGGGTAGATTCCTTTGTTTTGAACTTGCCTTTTTGGTGCCTGATCACGTATGTTGGCTGACTTATGGCAAAAAGAAAAATTTCTGTTTTTGGATCAACGGGTTCTATTGGTAAAAATACCTTAAAGGTTCTGCAAACAACTTCAGACTGTGAAATTGTTGCTCTGTCTGCCTACGAGAATGTGGAGCTTCTGGCTCAGCAGGCGCAGGAAGTGAACGCTCAATATGCAGTCATAGGGGATCTGGAAAAATATGAAGCACTCAAACAAGCGTTAAGTGGAACATCTATTAAACCGCTAGCGGGTGATGAAGGATTGCTGGAAGCTGCCAATATGCCTGCCGACTGGACAATGATGGCAATTATGGGGGCAGCAGCTTTACCTGTAACAGC
>JANQSM010000046.1 GCA_028284025.1 Alphaproteobacteria bacterium
AAGTCTGGGGCGCGCGCCGTGGAATAGGAATCCAATCGTCGAACCATGTCAGAAAGGTTCCGGTCTACATAGTGTATGATGGCATGAGTGAGTTCAGGGCCTTCATTGCCGGTAAACTTGACGGATGGATGAACCCGTTGATTGCCCCACGTTTTACTGTTGGATTTGAAAAGGCCTGCATATTTAGGTTTGCCAAAAGACCCGCCCCAGCCATGTTTGACCAACCGCTTTCCAACATAATTATCAACCGGGATTTTATGGTATCCGAAGGAAGATGTTTTAATAACACCAAGAATTTCATTGGCCAGATCTTTGGTGACTCGTTCATCAGCATCCAGTTCCAGTGTCCAGTCTTTGGTGCAGGCAGCAAGGCCGATGTTGCGGCGTTCACCTTCAATTGCCCAGCTGCCTTCAATAATTTTAGCTTTAAATTTTTGAGCGATTTTTTTGCTGTTATCGGTGCATTTGTCCAGCACCACCACCAGCTCATCAACAAATTTAAGTGATGCAAGGCATTCGGCCAGTTGTGCTTCCTCATTGTGGGCAACAACCAGACCGGAAACAGTTGTCATGCCGTGTTCCTTTTTTCCTGGCGCGGGGCATTTTTTTGAATAGATAACCAGAATAGATTGGCTGCTTCTTCAACCTTCTCAACTGACAGAGAATGCATGTAAGATTTGGTTTGTTTGTGATCAAATTCTGGCGAACTCACAATTTCTTCAAAGCTTAAGTCGGTGCGCACGACCTTGGTTAGCTTACTCCACGGGCGATAAAGTTCATCCCGGCTGGGACCAAACAGTGCCAGAGTTGGGCAGCCGGAAGCAGCAGCAATATGCATCAGGCCAGTATCATTCCCAATAAACATATTGGCATTTTTCATAATGCAGTACGCTGTTAAAAGATCTGTTTTGCCTAACAGGTCGATACAACGCCTTGATGGCAGACTATCAATCAGCTGGCGGACGGTGTGGCGTTCTTCTTCCGTCCCAAATACAAGGATTTTAGCATTTTCCAGAATACCGCCTTCAGCGGTCAGGCGCTTGGCAAGTCTGGAATATTTATCTGCGGCCCACTGTTTTCCGCTCCAGTTGGCGGTTGCCCCCAGTGCCAATACAGTGTCTTTGGGACTGATCAGCGCGCGCGCGGCTTTTTCATGTTCGGGTGTTGGCCACAAAGTTAGCTCCAGTTGGTCTGCCTTCACGTCAAACATTTTGCCCAAGGTTTCAACTTTGTGGCAATCCCCGTCCTCTTTTAATGGAGAATAGGTTTTATTATGCCACAAAAAGTAAGAAATGGCAGAACGGCGCATATCCACAATAATGTCCCACTTCCGCCAGACGGTTTTGGCAAAAATGCTCAGCCAGTGGCGGCCCAGAGGCTTTTTATTAACAACAATCAGTTTTTCCAGATTTGGAAACCCTTCAAACAAAGGGGCAGCAGCCTGACCCGCACAAATGGTGAATTTGGCGTCCGGGTGTTCTTTCAACAGATGATTTAACAGTGCGGTTGATAGGACCGCATCACCGATTCGGGTTGATGTAATAAATAAAATACGCATATTAGTACTGCCTCTTTTTTGTTTTGAGTTATAAGGTTTTAATATATGTCTTCAAAAAAGTACACACCTTTAGCAAATCGTTGTGCATTTTTTATTAAAGGTGCTGATGCTCGCCCTTTTTTGCAGGGGCTGATTACCAATGATATTGAGAAAGTTACGGATAAAGAAGCAATCTTTGCGGCTTTTTTAACGCCGCAGGGAAAGTTTTTATATGACCTTTTTGTAAGCCTGGCGCCTGTTGGGTTTTTGCTGGAGTGTGAGGCAGCCAACCGGGATGATTTTATCAAAAAGCTGAAACTCTATAAATTGCGCTCTGATGTTTCTTTTGAATTGGCAGATGATTTAAAAGTCTTTGCTTTGTGGGGGGCAGAGGCTCTGTCTGGCGTTGCAACCGGAAACGGAATTTACCAGGATCCTCGCCACACCCGCAGCGGGTATCGCGCCGTGGTAAGTAATGTGACTGCTTTGGAAGCTGCTGAATTTCAACCAGCGGACTTTGAAGACTATGATCAACATCGCATAGAGTTAGGTTTACCGGATGGCACCCGTGATTTGATTCAGGGCCAGGCAATTTTACTGGAGAACAATTTTGATGTTTTAAATGCGATTGATTGGGAC
>JANQSM010000048.1 GCA_028284025.1 Alphaproteobacteria bacterium
GGATATGAACATCTACGGTACGAGGTTCCACATAAACACTTTCGCCCCACACACTATTAAGAAGCTGCTCTCGCGAATAGACATTTTCCGGGTTTTCCATAAAATGCTTTAAAAGTCGAAATTCGGTCGGACCTAAATGCACATCTGTCCCGGCCCGGCGAACTCTGAACGTGTTCAAATTCATGGTTACATCCTCATACTCCAGGCTGCCCTCAAGTCTACTATCCGGCACGCGGCGCAAGACAGCTTTTAAGCGGGCGATTAATTCTTTAGGAGAAAAGGGCTTGGTAACATAATCATCTGCCCCGGTATTAAGGCCTTTGACTTTATCGTTTTCTTCTCCGCGGGCAGTCAGCATGATAACGGGAATATTGCTGGTTTGCGGCATTTGGCGTATCTTGTGGCAAATTTCTATGCCTGAGACTTGTGGCAACATCCAGTCCAACAGCACGGCATCCACTTTATCATTTTTTAGAATTTTTAAGGCGTCTTTCCCGTTGTAGGCCTCTTTAACGGCAAAGCCAGATTGCTCCAGGTTATATTTAATTAATGTCACAATTGACTGTTCATCTTCTACAACAAGAATGGTTTTTTGATTCATTACAATTGCCCTTACCGTTAATATTATGGCCCAAATTTACAATAAAATTACGCACAGGGCAAATAAACAGTGAACGTGCTGCCTTTGCCTTCTACACTTTTAATATCCAGCGCCCCCCGATGGCGTTTTACCGTATGTTTTACAATGGCCAGTCCCAAACCTGTACCTCCAACTTTACGCGACCGTGCCTGATCGACACAGTAAAATCTCTCTGTCAAACGCGGAATATGCTCTGGCGCAATGCCATCACCCTGATCTTGAACCGCAATTTGAATTGCACCATTCTTTTTGTTGTAAATATCATCTACAGGATTTTGAACAAAATCTGCACTTAAAGTTATAATTGAATCTGCATGTCCATAGCGAATAGCATTGCTGACCAGGTTATTTAAGGCCAATGATAATTCTGCCTGGTCTCCCAATGCCCAGGGAAGATCAGACGTACATTTGATTTTAATTTTTATATTGCGATCAGCAGCTTTGGGAGTTAACAAACTGGCAGTCGCCTCTAACAATTCCGGTATATTGACGGCGTCCCCTGGCATGGTGTGCTGACGTTGCTCAATGCGCGATAGTGACATCAAGTCTTCCACCAGCCGTTCCATATGGTCAGCCTGTTCTTTCATAATTTGTAAAAAGGTGTCACGTGCTTGCTCATCTTCCCGGGCCGGGCCTTGCAAAGTTTCAATAAAGCCGACAAATGTAGAGAGCGGTGTTTTTAATTCATGACTGGCGTTGGCAATAAAGTCCACGCGCATTTTTTCGGTACGCTCAATTTCTGAGATATCATAAAGCGCCACCATAACCAGAT
>JANQSM010000052.1 GCA_028284025.1 Alphaproteobacteria bacterium
CGTTTTCAGAAGAAAGTGTAGTCCGTGCCGTGGCGGATTGTGATATTCCAGTAATTTCATCCGTTGGTCATGAAACAGATACCATGCTGATTGATTATGCTGCTGATCAACGAGCGCCGACTCCTACGGCGGCAGCAGAAATGGCGGTGCCCTCCCGCGATGAGCTGAAACGCCAGTTGCAAAAAGATGCGTTACGACTGGACAATGCACTTCACAAATTTATTGATAAACTGTTCGGCGATTTATCCGGTTTAGCACGCGGGCTTGTTAATCCGCAAACCACGCTGATGAATATGGCCCAGCGCTTGGATGGGAATGTAGAAAGACTGGCCCAGGCCATGCGGACATTCTTTGATCGCACTACATCGCGGTTACCAGAAGTGCGTCCGCCAAAAGATTTGGTGCAAGCAAAGGAGCACCGTTTGTCTGTCACCTTACAACCGCTGAAACATGCATTGGAAAAAATGACTGAAAATCGCTCCAGCCGTCTGGCCACTGCCGGGCAATTGCTGGAAAGTTATTCATTTAAAAGTGTTTTAAATCGTGGCTTTGTTCTGGTGCGGGATGCAACTGGAAAACCGGTGGTGTCAGCTGCACAGGCAAGAGCAGGTCATGCGGTGGCGTTAACGTTTAAGGATGGCGAGAAAACAGCTATCATTGAAAAAGAACCTTCATCTTCAAAACAGGAGACTTTATTTTGAAACACTGGTTAGTTGCTTTAAGCATGGTATGTGCGTTTGATGTACAGGCGCTGGAACTTAAGGGGGAAATGGCACAGGGAAGTTTGATCCGAGGTCAGGTTGCACAAACAGATCAAGTTTTTCTAAATGGTAAAAAGCTTAACGTTTCACCGCAAGGGAATTTTATTTTCGGAATTTCTCGTGATTATTCCGGCAAGGTCACTCTTAAGATACAAAATGGTGAGAACATTAAGGAACAAACCTACCCGGTTGCCGCGCGGGATTGGGATATTCAACGCATTGAAGGACTCCCGGCAAATAAGGTGACTCCTAACGATAAAGAATTAAAGCGCATTCGTGCAGAAAATAAATTAATCAAGGCAGCACGGGATCGGGACACAGCAGAAATTCTGGGGGATTTATTTGGCGAGAACGCATTCGTTTGGCCGGCACAGGGGCGTATAAGTGGAATTTTCGGTTCGCAAAGAATTTTAAATGGTGAGCCACGCTCCCCCCACAAGGGAGTGGATGTGGCTGCTCCGACTGGTACACCCGTTGTAGCAACCGCTGATGGCATGGTGAGCTTGACGCACCAGGATATGTTTTATATGGGCAAAACTGTGATGATTGACCATGGGTTTGGTTTAAGTTCAATTTATATCCATCTGGATTCCATTGCCGTAGAACAGGGACAAAAGGTCGCCCAGGGCGAAGAACTTGGGACAATCGGTATGACCGGTCGTGCAACAGGACCGCACCTGCATTGGGGCATGAGCTGGTATCATGTAGCCATTGATCCAGCAACGTTGGTGCCTCCGATGACGGCTCAGGTAACATCTCAATAGATTTTTTACCAACCAACAATAAAAAAAGACCACCCGTATGGGTGGCCTTTCTTCTTATCTCATTGACCTAGATCGGCCAAGGATCATTAGGATCATTGGGGTCATTAGGTTGATCCGGTGGGAACCATTGCCAACATGGGTGTAGTTCCGGATAAGGTGGTTCTAATAGTTCACACTGTGCACGGCACTGTGCTACAAGGTCCAGATAGTCCTCTGGCTCCATATTTTGGAGGTCATTTAGATCCAAGATTCTGTTACAAACATTGATAGCTTCTGGCGGGTTAAAGTAAAGCCCACGGCTGCAATGTTTGACCATAGCAAGGCATGCTTCTCCTGGTGTTTCTGGGTCTGGCTCAAGAAACTCATCAAAATCTCCATCCTCAACGTCACAGAAGTAACCACCAAACATTGTATCCGCGTTTAAACAGATACATGAATAATATGCCTTATATGCAGCATCCAAGTGTTGTTTGGCAAGAAGTGAAAATGGATTTTCGTCTACAGCTTTCTGTGCATCCTGGATGATTCTAGCAAAGTCCTGACACAAGGTACCTCGAGATGCTGCTTCCAACTTTTTACAAACTTTATCAGCACAATTTTCATCTTCCTTCTGGCCATTCTGACACATTTGTCTGGCAAAAATGAGTTCGTCTTGCAAAATTTGTCTTAGAAAACTATCATAGCCACCTATCGGGTCGAAGCCCCTAATGTTATTTATACAGAGCTGAATTTGGGTGCAGTTTTGCCCATCTTCGGGACACCATATTGCTCGGCTAGAATAATCCTTACAAAATCCTTCGTCGCCAGTTTCGCATCTGATTCTGGGAACACAGCCACGCTCATCACAAAAATAACCTAACTGCCAGAATTTATCTCTAACATCCTGATCGTTTTGTAAAAGATCGATTAATGTCTCTCTAAATTCTTCATCATCAGTACATCCAATCAACTCGATTTCTTGACCGCCAGGGGTTGTTATAGTTTCTCCCTTAGGGGTTGATGCAGGTAAACAATCCTCATGGGCAGGAGCCTGTTGCGCAGCAAGTGCTTCCCCAAAAATGTTAACATTTAGGAATTTAAGCATTCGGTCAATAAAAGCAACGCGATGTTCAATTTCGGATAAACCCGAAGATTGATCTGTCGCATCAGGGGCAGGAATAACTTCGTTGGTAATATCTGCGTCCAGACAAGAGTCAAATAAAATATTGCCATCTTCATCTACATCACACAGAGCCTGAAAAATCAGGTCCATATTATCATCTATTGTAACATCGGTGTAGCTGGCATTTAATGTTACTCCACCAGAGCAAGTAATGTTTAAGTCGATTAATCGGGTTGCTTCATAAATATCGTAATGTACCAAGCATGTTGTTTCCGGTGTGGCTTGATCCGCCTTTGCGGGCGACATGCCATAACATGAAAATAACGCAAGGAATAAAACGACAAAAAGGGAATAAGACATTCTGAACATTGAAAAATCCTCCATATATGAGTTGATTTAGCGAGTGTAGTTTCACACGCCATAAGATGCAAGAGTTTTTTTACGCCGACCAGCGATTGTGCACCCAAAGCCATTGATCCGGGTGCTTTTTAATCCAGCTTTCCATATGCTGATTAATTTCTAGCATCAACTTTTGTGGGTCAGAACCTTTTCTGACCGACCAGGGTTTTTCAATGATGACATTAAATTTTGCTGTTTGATGATACAGTCTTTCCACGTGAATCGGGATAATATCAATCCCGGTTTTGGTGGCAATGCTGGAAATGGCCGTGGCGGTCATCGCAGGTTTACCAAAAAAAAGGACAGGTTGACCATCATTCATTTTTTGATCCACCAGCATGCAGACACAATGACCGCTATTTAACTGGCGCAAGATTTCGCGCGCCCCAGCAGGGCCTTTGGCAATGAGAAGTTGTTTTGGAAGTTTCCGAATTTTGTGAAGTATCCAGTTAACATAGGGATTATTGGCTTTACGGTAAACAGCGCGTACTCCCAGATCATAATGCAGATTAACCAAAGAAATAATTTCCCAGTTGGCCAGATGGGCAGTGAAAAACAAGGCAGGCTTTTTTTGTTTTTTAAGAGCTTCAAGAATTTCTCCTCCCTCGATCTGAATTTTGCCCTGATGAATCCAGTGAAGTAATTTATTGAGATGCGGGTATTCAAAAATCACGGCCCCTAAATTGCGCCACATACCTTTAATGATTCTTTTGTATTGAATATTGGATTTTCTGGGGAAAGCAATTTTCAGGTTTTTATAAGCAACCTTTGTTACCGGGAAAATTGGGCCAATGTGTGCGAAAAGTGCCCCCCCAATTTTTGAAGAAAGCTGTGGTCCAAGAATTTTACAAAATCCAAAGAATATGCAGATTGCTAGAAACTCAAGCGGATAAAGCAGTATTTTTTTGATCCAGGTTTTCATTGGCTAATTTGATCACGGGTTGCAGCAGATGATCAAGTGCTTTTTCTTTTTCAAAGGCTAAATCAATCTCAATAATTTCACACCGCTTTTTATACACGTCTGGAAGTTTAATAGCATCTTTCGTCGTTGTCACAACTTTTGCCTTGGTAGATGTTGCGCGATCAAGAATCAGCTGCAGTTCTTTTTCCCGATAGACGTGGTGATCAGGGAAAGCAAAGAAATCAATCACCTGACATCCCATATCTTCCAGAGTTTCCAGAAATTTTGATGGTCGACCAATTCCGGCAAACCCAACCACGGGCTTTTTGTTTAGGCTGGCACGGTGACGGGGAGAAAAAAACGCTTTCAGGATTTTTGCCTTAGGAAGTTGAAATGCCAATCCTGTTTTATCCTGGCTGATCAGGATAAAAGAGTCAGCCCGGTTCAATGCAGAAGATTTAAATTCCCGCAAAGGGCCTGCTGGAATAAGGTGCCCGTTACCAAAGCCATAACTGCCGTCAAAAACCAGCAGATTTAAATCTTTGTACAAACCTGGATATTGAAATCCATCATCCATAATCAGAATATCAGCACCGTCTTTCACTGCCTGCCGGGCAGATGTCTGCCGATCTTTTCCTGCCCAGGTTGGTGCGATGGCGGCATGTAACAGGGCTTCATCGCCTACATCTTTGTATGTGTGGAGAGCGGGATTTACTTTTATAGATCCTTTAATTTGTCCACCATAGCCATAGCACAAGAT
>JANQSM010000064.1 GCA_028284025.1 Alphaproteobacteria bacterium
TGATAAATGGTTTCGCCAGCATTTTCCTGGCTTACCCCATACTCGGCTTGAAAAATTACTACGCACCGGTCAAGTGCGCGTGGATGGAAAACGCGCTAAAGCCAAAGACCGCATAACGGTTGATCAAAAAATCCGTATTCCTCCTCTGGACCATTTGTTAAAATTAGAAAACAGCGAAAAATCTAAAAAGACGGCCTTGTCATCAAAGGATGTAAAATTCATTCGCAGCCTTGTTATTTATGAGGATGATTTTGTCATTGTGCTAAATAAGCCAGCTGGCTTGGCAGTGCAGGGCGGTACCAAGACACGTCGCCATGTTGATGCCTTACTGGATGGGCTTGAAGCTGATGGAGAACGCCCCCGCCTGGTACATCGATTGGACAAGGATACTGCAGGTATTTTAGTACTGGCAAGAACCAGGGAAGCAGCAAAGTTTCTTATGCAGCAGTTTCAACAAAAAACCGTGCAAAAGACCTATTGGGCGGTATGTTTAGGCACACCTGATAGTACGCAAGGCGAGATAAGTCTTCCTTTGGCTAAAAAGCAAACCAGGCAGGGTGAGAAAATTAAAGCAGATCCCAAAGGGCGGGATGCGGTTACCCGATACAAGGTACGCGATGCCGTGCCAGGATTTGTTTTGTTAGAGTTGGTGCCACTGACAGGGCGTATGCATCAATTGCGGGTGCATTGTGCAGAAAATGATATGCCCATTGTGGGGGATGGAAAATATGGTGGAAAGCCTGTAAAGGCCTGTATGCCGCAAGAGTTTACTGGCTTGTTACATTTGGTTGCAAAAGGTTTGAAACTCCCCTTGCCGAATGGTAGAACAAAGTCACTGACTGTGCCGCTTCCAAAGCATATTCAAGAAACGCTCAATCATTTGGGATTAAATACATGAAACTTGCCTTGTTTGATTTTGACGGAACTTTGATTGATAGCCAGTATGTGATCATTTCTCTGTTAGAAGCCCTGGCAGACGAATTTAATCTAACTTTACCAGAATCCCGCTATGAAAAACTGGTGGGGGTGGGGTTGCCATTGCCACTTGCCCTGGCTGAAATTTTTAAAGACCTTT
>JANQSM010000068.1 GCA_028284025.1 Alphaproteobacteria bacterium
TGGAGTATGAAGCCAAACGCCAGGTTGAAATTTTGGAAGACGGTGGAGAGATTGATCAAGAGACAAGATTATTTGATGCCAGCAACGGCACGACCCGATCCATGCGATCCAAGGAAGAAGCTCATGATTATCGGTATTTCCCGGATCCTGACTTGTTGCCTCTTATTCTGGAGCAAAGCTTTGTTGATGAATTGGCTAAAACATTACCCGAACTTCCTGATGAGAAAAAAGACCGTTTCGTGAAGGATTTTGGATTAAGCCAGTATGATGCGTCCGTTCTGGTTGCAGAGCAGGAAGTAGCTGCTTATTTTGAAAAAGCTGCTGAAAAATCTGATCCTAAACTGGCAGCTAACTGGGTAACACAAGAATTATTTGGTGCCTTGAATAAGGACAGTAAAACCATCAAGGAATCCCCGGTTTCTCCAGAACACCTAGGAGAGCTTGTCAGTTTGATCAAGGATAATACGATCTCTGGCAAGATTGCCAAAGATGTTTTTGCTGATATGTATGTAACCGGGAAGGCTCCGAGTGCAATAGTAGAGGAGAAAGGCTTGAAGCAGATTACGGATGAATCAGCGATTGAGTCTGAAATTGATGCTGTTCTTAGCAGTTGTGCAGAGCAGGTGGAACAATACAAAGCCGGGAACGATAAAGTTTTTGGTTTTTTAGTCGGCCAGGTGATGAAAGCCACCAAAGGCAAAGCCAACCCCGGACTGGTAAATCAGTTATTGAAGAAAAAACTGGGGTAAGTACAAGGAGAGATCTATGACCTACATTAAATCCCACTGGCAATTGATTCTAAAAATCTGGATTGCATTTGTGTTTGTACAATCATTGTTTTTCAAGTTTACGGGTGCACCGGAAAGTATCTGGATTTTTCAAACTTTGGAGGACTGGTCCGGGATTGCACTTTTTGAACCTCTTGGTCGTTATGCTGTTGGGGCGGCAGAACTTATTGCGTCCATTTTGATATTCGTACCCGGAATGACAGCACTGGCTGCGGTATTGGGTGTTTGTATTATGACCGGTGCAATCTTCTTTCATACTCTTGGACCGTTGGGTATTTCGGTATTTGATGATGGGGGAACCCTTTTCTATATGGCATGCACGGTCTGGCTGGCTGCGGTGGTTCTGCTGCTGAAAAATAAGGATCAGTTGTCCAGGAAATAGCAGTATTTCCAGATGCATATTTGCATCAAAATCTTGTGCGTGTAGAAAAATATTTTACATACATGTTTGGTTGAATCTTGAATACATGTATTCGACTCGCTTATTGTTTTTAAAAAGCGATAGGAGTTTATCATGTCAAGATTGTTCAAGACGTTCGTCTGTTCTACAGCCCTTTTAACGTGTTTAACTGTACCCGCCGCGGCGGATGAAGCGGCTTTACGCCAGGAGGTCGAAGATCTGCGCGCGCGCCTTACCAAGCTTGAGGCGATGCTGAAAAAAGTAGATACAAAAGTTGAGACAGCGCAAAATACAGCAAATTCTGCCAAAGCTTCAGCCGGGACAACCAAAGTTGGGGATGTCAATATCGCCTGGTCAAATGGTCATCCTAAATTCAGTAATGCAGACGGATCCAGTACACTGGAAATACATGGTCGTATGCAGCTGGACGCACAGTTTTTTGATGATGATATGCGCGATTATCCCGACGGCACAGATCTGCGTCGCTTATGGGTCGGGGTTAAAGGCAAGGTGGCCAATGATTTTGGCTATGCATTTGTGACGGATCTTTCCGCCAGCAGTACAATTCAGGATGCTTTTATCAGCTATGATGGCATAAAGAATACCAGCTTCAAATTGGGGAACCAGACAACACCTTATATGCTGGAACAACAAACCGGTAACTTGCATCAGGCTTTTCTGGAGAGATCATTGGTGCATGATGCATTTTATTCGGGCCGTTTAATTGGTTTGACAGGTCACACCTGGGGAGACAATTGGTCGTTTAAAGGTGGAGTATACGGCGCTGGTGGAACATCCGACGGGACGGATGACGAGCAATATTCTGTTGGGGCAGGTGCGACTTTTGTGCCAGTTAAAAATGAAACCACCACAGTGCATTTAGGCATTGCCCCGCGCTATGCTGTGCCAGAAGCAAGTTCTGATTCCTTTACTTATGATGCCAAACCGGAAGCAAGCCACACCAGTACGTTCCGTGCCGTAGATACCGGTGCAATTTCCAGTGTGGATGATACGTTCAGCACATCTTTGGAAGGATTAGTGCTTTATAAAAACGTTTCTTTGCAGGCGGAATATACGGATGTAAGTGTAGACCGTTTTGCCGGCAGCCCGGATGCAGATTTTGACGGTTATTATGTCCAAGCTTCCTGGTTTCCTACAGGGGAGAACCGGTCCTACAGTGTAAGAAATGGAGCAATGGGCCGGGTGGTTCCTAACCGCGATTTAAGCAGTGACGGTTGGGGTGCTTGGGAGTTAGCTGTGCGATATTCTGCTGTTGATTTGACCGATGCCAATATTAACGGCGGGGAAGCCGACACCCTTACTTTCAGTGTGGGGTGGTATCCGTATTCCAACCTTCGCTTATTGGCCAATTATGTCATGGCAGATGTAGATAATACTGCAACCCAAACCTCAGACACGGTAGCAAATGATGATGTAGACATCTTTGGTATCCGTGCCCAGGTTGATTTTTAAGTTACATCTGTATGTTCACGACTGTCAGGGCGCTGTTGGCTAATTTATTGGCCTGACCTCTGTCGTTGTTCGACTGCTCTTCGTCTCATCACTGCCATACGGTCTTCCTTGCTTTTTTCAAGATCAGCAAAGTACTGTAATGCAGCCATTTCAGGGTCGTTAGTTCCCTCTTGTAAATAAGGTTCAAGAGAGGGGTGTTGTCTCAGGCCATCATACACCATCTTGACAATCTTTTGAATCTGCGAGAAAGCATCTTGACATGCTTTAACATCACTCTCGGTAGTGGGGCAAGGATCGTACCCGGCACTATTTGTGACCTGTAAGGACATTTCTTCACCATGAAGGTCAGATTTAGCATCAGATAGTTTTGCTTTAATTATGCGCAATAATACTAAAACACGTGCTACAGGTATTTGGGATAAAGCGTCGCTGCTGTTTTGCATACACTCATTGAAAGTTCCTTCCGAAAGCTCTGTTATTGGGGAATACCAATCCTTTGCATCACACTCTGCAAAGTACTGCTTTAAAGGGATGTCTGGGTTATCAAATAGAGCTGAATTGCTCTTTAATGTTTGGGTTACTGCCATTGTGTTATCTCCTATGTTTTATAATCAGTATTTTTCTTATCCCAAAAGGATTACCATGTCAAATGATATTCTTGATTCTGGGGCCGTGTTTTTTGCCCCAAGGATTGTGCAAGTAAGGCACCCAGAGATTCACCAAGAGGGGGTTGATCTTTATCTTCTGCCACCAATTCAATTGGATACGACGGTAGATCTAATTTTTTATTTGGACCTATAATATGGGGGTAATCTAAGAGATCTAATACCTCTTGTTTTTTTCTCTCTATAAACTGCAATATAGCATTTATCGGCAGACTATTAGCATCTCTTAAAAGAATTATTTTAGGGTGTTTTCCACTTAAATGACTTCTACATTGCCCGCCAAAGCCTTTGTCCTGTGTCAGAATAGGGGTTTCCAGCGCAAGTGCTGTCAGACCGATGATATGATCCGGTGCATCGGATAGAGTCTCTTCTCCCCAGGAAATACAGGAAAGTGGAACGAGCATAATGTCATCAATCTCATGCACGGTTGCAAGATCATTCTTTCTAGATATAGGTGTTTGGCTAATATTCTGGTCCAATAAAATTAAACGTTTGGCTGAAGAAAATCCGCGAACTTTAATCTGTGTTTCTGCCTTTATGACTGCCAGAAGTTCCTTTGTTACGGTCGCTGGAGGG
>JANQSM010000072.1 GCA_028284025.1 Alphaproteobacteria bacterium
TTCTTGTAAAGCTGAATAAAGCGTGGTGGTTTTACCAGACCCCGTTGGCCCTGTAACCAACACCAGCCCATGGCTTTTTTTCAAGCATTCATTAAAAGATTCAGTCACATGTTTGGAAAGCCCGGTTGATTCAAAAGAAATTGTTTCTTTCTTTTGATCCAGAATCCGTAAGCTCAAATCTTCCCCATAGCTGGTCGGCACGGTACTCACCCGCACATCTACCTCCCGTCCTGCAGTTTTCATGGAAAACTTTCCATCCTGTGGCAATCGACGTTCCGCGATATCCAGGTTGGATAGAATTTTAATTCTACTAACTACTGCGGGGTATTCCTGCAAGGTTGGGGCATTCCGATTGATTAAAACACCATCAACCCGATAACGCAGCTCTACATTGTTTTGTAAAGGTTCCAGGTGAATATCAGAAGCACCCAGCTTAATTCCATTCAACACAATGTCATTTACCAGTCGAATGATCGGAGCTTCCAAAGCCAGATCTTTAAGATGCTCAATATCCGAAATATCGCCTATATCGCCACGGTCAATTTCCCGATCCCGAATATCAAAACTGGATTCCAGTTTGTATTGAATTTCTGATTCTGCCGCCAAGCGGATTTCTGCTCCAGGATAAAGCTTGCGCAACATTGTGGTCAGGCCCGGATCCTCAACATTGGCCACCACAAAAAAATCACGTTCAGCGGTGCGTACTGGCAGCACCTTATTATAACTTAAAAAATCTTTGGGTAAGGATTCTTCATCAAACGGTTCCCCTTCCCCATCCCATACTGGATAACCGGTTAATTCCGCATAAGCATGGTAAAGTTGTTCTTCCGAAAGAATCCCCATGTCCAGCAATGTTTGGCCTAACCCTCGACCGATCTGGGATTGCAGCTTCATGGCTTGATCCAGTACTTGCTGGCTAATCACACCATCATTTAAAAGTTTTTTGCCTAACTGCTCGCCGGTTTTAGATAAAGGGGTAGCCACACCCGGTTCAGGGTGACTTGGTGTAAGAGGTGGTGCTTCCTGTTGTTTCTTACCAATTCCCAATATCGGCATTCACGCCTTCTCCTCCTTCTTCACCATCTGCGCCATAAGAATAAAGGTCATAGTCAATTCCCCCCATAGTGGCAGGGCGGGCATACATAAAATCCTGATTCCAAGAGTCTTTGGGCAACGCCTTTTTACGCAAATACGGCCCGTCCCATGTAGGTAAATCATCCGGTCTTTCCACCAATGCAATTAAACCTTCTTCAGTCGTAGGATAACGTCCATTTTCCAACCGGAAAGCATCCAAAGAAGTAGAAAGCAATTCAATCTGACTGTAAGTGGTTTTGACGCGGGATTTTTCTAACTGCTTAAAAATTTGCGGGCCAACCAGACCAATAATCCCCACAATAATAACCAAAACAGCAATGACCTCAATCAGAGTTAGGCCAGATTGCGGGTGAAACCCACGCACATGCTTAATATTGCTGTGCTGTGAAAAGTTTAAACTAAAAACGTCTTTAAAATACTGTGTAAGAAACGGTGCCATCGAAGGGGTTTACCTTTATGTTAAAGTTAAGGGAATTTCGGTTGCTTTGCGTATTGTCGGTTACCTCAAACTCTGTGTCAATGGCCGTTCCATCTGGATAAAAAATTGTCACCAGAGCATAAGACAAATACCGAGACGGTTTAGGTGTCTTCATAACCACTTTCCGTGCTTCAGACAATTCATATGCCTGTTCATTAAATATAGAAACGATTTTGTTTTCCTGCAAGATCAGCTTGTGGGTTTTGCCAGTTTCGATAGCGTCACGCTGCTGATTTTGCATAAACCGAACAAGATCTGGTGTTTTGTCTGACACATCCAAAGATAAATTAGGGAGAGCCACCGCGAGGGAAAGTGTAATAATCGCCAGCACCACCATGACTTCCAGCAGTGAGAATCCATTTTGCCGATATCCAGAAAATTTTGTCATGCTGCTAGTAAAAAGCCCTTGCCGCGTGTGTGCAAGAGCTTTTTACAGAGAAGGAAGAAAGTGTACTCTAGTAACTTATCTTACTGACAGGCTAAACACTCATCATAATTGTTTGTATTTTCTACCATTTTGACCCCTTCAACAGCGCCTTCCTGAATCACTGTTTCAGGCTGCTCACTTGGCGGCAGGTTGCCCTCTTCCTTCGCTTTCAAAGGATCGCCCGTCAAATCACCATACGTGCCAGTTGCTTGGGAAGATTCTGCTCTTTGAATTGACAGAGATCGGCAATAGTACAGGCTCTTCAAGCCTTTGCGCCAGGCATCAAAGTGAATTTTGTGCAGATCAGATTTATGGATGTTCGCCGGGATAAATACGTTCAAAGAAGAGGCCTGACAAACGTGTGGCGTCCGATCCCCCTGGTGTTCAATCAGCCAGTTTTGATCTAATTCAAAAGCGGTCCTGAAAACCATTTTCTCATGTTCACTTAAGAAGTCCAGATGCTGTACAGATCCCTGGTTGATCGTGATAGAAGACCAAGTTTCTGAGTTGTTGCGCCCGTATTCTTCCAGAACCTGCTCCAGGTACTTGTTGCGAACATTAAATGATCCAGACAAAGTTTTATGTGTAAAAGAGTTTGCCGCATACGGTTCAATCCCCGGCGAAGCTCCTCCACAAATAATTGAGATACTGGCCGTTGGCGCAATTGCCATTTTGTTAGAAAACCGCTCCATAATGCCAAAGTCAGCCGCATCCGGGCAAGGTCCGCGTTCTTCAGCCAGCAATGTACTGGCAGCATCTACTTGTGACTTGACGTCTGCGAAGATTTTCTTGTTCCACACCTTGGCCATGACCGATTCAAACGGGATGTTGTTTTGTTGCAGGAAGGAATGGAATCCCATCACGCCCAACCCAACAGAACGTTCCCGCATAGCCGCATATTTGGCGTTTTCCATACTATCCGGAGCTTTTTGAATAAAGTCCTCCAGCACATTGTCCAGAAAACGCATGACATCTTCAATGAAAGTCGGATGATCCTTCCATTCATGATATTTCTCCAGATTCAGAGAAGATAAACAACAAACCGCTGTGCGCTTGCGGCCTAACCGGTCTACACCTGTCGGCAGGGTAATTTCTGAACACAGATTTGATGTCTTGACCTTCAATCCGGCCAGTTTGTGATGCTCAGGAATCTGATCATTCACGTGATCAATATAAATAATATAAGGCTCACCAGTTTCGACACGAGCCGTTAGAATCCGAATCCACAGATCTCGTGCACTAACTTTTCGAATCACTTCATCGGTTTTCGGAGACCGCAACGGCCATTCTTCTCCGCGTTCAACGGCGCGCATAAAGGCATTCGGAATCAGAATACCGTGGTGCAAGTTAAGAGCCTTACGATTAGGGTCTCCTCCTGTCGGGCGTCGGATTTCAATAAATTCTTCAATTTCAGGATGCCATACCGGCAAGTACACTGCTGCAGATCCGCGACGCAAAGATCCTTGCGAAATTGCCAAGGTCAAAGAATCCATCACCCGAATAAATGGTACAACTCCAGATGTTTTTCCGTTGCCTCGCACAGTCTCTCCAATAGAGCGTAGATTCCCCCAGTAAGATCCAATCCCGCCACCTCGGCTTGCCAGCCAGACGTTTTCATTCCATAAATCAAGAATACCATTCAAGCTGTCATCAGCCTCATTCAAGAAGCAAGAAATGGGCAAGCCACGCTCAGTCCCGCCATTGGATAGAACAGGGGTTGCCGGCATAAACCAAAGCTTTGATGTATAATCATAAATTCGCTGGGAATGAGCCTGATCATCTCCATAATAAGATGCCACACGGCCAAATAAATCCTGATAGCATTCGCCAGGCATCAAATACCGGTCGGTCAATGTTGCCTTCCCAAATGGCGTCAGGTATTCATCCCTGGATCTGTCAATCTTTACACGGTTGCCTCGTGCAACTTGTAGCGTATCAAGCATGCTGCTTTCTCCTTCATGTGAGTTTGCGTTATTATTTGCAGCCTGCCCCAATTCTAAGTCTTTTGTGATGTGAGAAACGCTTGGATCCGTCTCTTCAAAAACCTCTTCCAGTGCCTCATTTGTATCGTATGCGCTCATTATAAATAGTCCTCCATTCGATCAACATTTGTTCTTCATTTAAGTTCCAAGCTTCGTTTTTAAAGCGTCGAACGCAAAGGGCTTCAAACATTTTCAAAACCAGATGCAAATCGTATTGTTCGAGACTTTAAAACACAGTAGAGAGAAAGAAACTATCCCTAGTCTTTTACTCTACCCTATTTTATTTTCCTGAGTCACACATGTTTTTTACACATCTGTGAGTAATAAGTTGGGAAAAAAATCAATATCTAGCCCAACGAAATTCATTAGACACCACATTTAGTTGGTTGCCAAGATCTTTTTTTGCCAAAAATGCAAATATTTTGATGGTAAAGCTCTTGACAGACCTGAAAGCCAAGAACAGAAAAGGCTTTGGAAACATCGTGCCATAGTGTGTATATTGATATGCAGGATATCCTTGTTTTTACAGCATGTTTTCCCACAATTCTGCACATTTTATTCAACCACTTATCAGATAGCAGGCCAGACAATCGCTCAGACAATAGATCAGACAACGGACCTGGGCAAAAAACTGGGCAAACCCCTTTAACTTGTGTTAAAATAAAGAAAAAAGATACAGACGAAAGACTTATCCATGACGGAAATTAATCGGATCTTCAATAAGCTTGAGGAACTGACAGATACCATTAATGAAACGCAGCTTTCTGCACTACGCACCCGTCGCATTGAATACAGCCTGCGTCGCGCCTTAAGTGTTTTGAACAGTTTTTTGATTGAGTTGAACTATGCCGGAAAAACTGCCGCGGCCCAGTGGGCTGTGGCATCAATCATCCGCGATGACCCAACCGGGCTGCCGGTTATTTTCTGCCTGGACCGCATTCGCAAAGCCATGACGGATATTACCCCGGAAGCATTTTTGCGCTTTGCCCGCCAATATCACGAATTTGCTGACGGTCCCGAAGACCCGCGTGCTGGCCCCAAAGCCAAGCAATACAGGGAAGATCAAAAGAAAAACCGTATACGCGCTATTAGCCAACTGGCGCGGGATGTCCGGGCAAATTTCGTCTCCTTGATGGGGAATCCTCCGCCAACAGACCTTTTCACACGGGTCAGTTTTTTTTCAGGACTATCAGATAAAGAAGTATTGGCCGCTTTTCTAGGATGTATTTCTGACCAGAACATGGACTGGGTTGCGAAGGCCTTAAGTGAAGCTCAAAACGCCCGTGGCAAACTATCCGGCGAACAGGACGGCACCCGCTATACCCGTACTTTACAACTGGCCGATATTTACTTGAAAGCTATTCAGTTACACCTGAAAAACCAAGCCCAACATCATACGGCTCGTGCACCTCTAAAAAAACCGGCGTTTGTCAAATCCGATATGCCCCGGAAACACAAAGAAGCGGAAGAACCACACAGAAGCAGCTCTTCCCACAAACTGCCGTTTACATCCTGATAAAATAAAAGGGCGCCTAACAAGACGCCCTTTTACGGTATTGTGTATTAACAGTGCTTATTAATACTTAGTACTTTGCTGTTGTCGCCTGGTCTGGCATCAACACGCTGTCAATCACGTGAATCACACCATTAGACGCAACCATATCTGCACCAATCACCTTGGCATTGCCATTCAACATGACCGTACCGGATGTAGCATCAATTTCAATTGCGTTCCCTTGCGCTGTTTGTGGCTGCATTTGCTTACCAGCAAGACTAGCAGCCATCACTTTGCCAGGCACCACATGGTATGACAAGATAGAGCGAAGTTTCTCACGGTTTTGTGGGTCCATCAGGTCTTTTGTCATTTGTGGAGACAACTTGGCAAAAGCAGCGTCCGTTGGTGCGAACAGAGTCATTGGCTCAGAAGACATCATTGTGTCCATCATATCAGCTGTTTGCAGCATTGTTGTCAGTGTAGAAAACTGACCAGATTGCTTCAAACGTTGAGCCATGTTCATTTTCATTTCCTGCATTGCGCCTTCAGCTGCTTTTGTTGCAGCGCTTGTCGCAGCAGTTGCACTGCTCTTCATTGCTTTAGTGTTCATAGAGTCACTAGCCTTATCAGCCAATGCCGGAGATGACATCAAAGCAACCGCAGCACATACAGTTAGTAGTTTTTTCAACATAGAGTTATCCTTCCAATCAAATTAAAATTTAAAAGTTCGATTACTATTTCAACAAATTTAGCTTCATCAAAGAAAAATCAACACTTTGGGCGTTCAAAACTAGAGTTATCCACAGACCCGCTAGCGCCTCACCCTTTTCAGAAACGTGTTTACCACACCATTGCACGCATAATGTAAAAAATACCACGCCGCTGTTAGGAAATTTAGCTTTTCCACCTTCCGATAAATTTGCCAGGTATAGGCAGCCCCGACTCTTTTATTGGAAGAAACAGACCCTTTACGCATGCGGTATGCCCCTAATTTTTGCTGCACGCACCACGCCCTTGGAATGACACGTAGAATTTTGAGCCATAATCCCAAATCTTGTCGCTTGATAATATCTGGCATGGTTTGAGTTCCCACCTCAGCGCGATCATAAATTGCTGTAAAACCCCCGGCGATAGTCGGAAACTTCGCCATGGAGGCATAGGTTTTACTGCGCGCCATATTGGTCAGTTCTGTAATCACCTTGCCATCCTCTGAGATTACATCACACCAGTGATAGGTGAAGGCTGCATTTTTCTGTTTCATAAAATCAAGTTGGGTTTTCAATTTGTTTGGGTACCAAATATCATCTCCGTCCAGAAAAGCGATGTACCGGCCTTTAGCTGCTTTAATGGCCTTGTTCCGTGACCGAGCCGGACCCTGGCTTTTTTTATTTTGAAAAAATTTCAGCTGTCTGTCTTTTTTGACGTATTTCTCAATTACTTTAACGCTATCATCGCTGGACCCATCATCGACAATCAGCATTTCCCAGCCTTTATAGGTTTGGGCCTGCACTGATTCAATAGCCGCCCCGATAAAACGCGCCTGATTATGACAAGGTGTAATGACGGACACGGCCACAGGCCACTTTTTTGCTTTTTTTACAGGCGATTTCTTGCTTGTCACAGGACTGTACTTCCGATAGTTAGAAGGGATTGTTTGAACAATAATAAAGTATACAAGATGAGTCCAACCGAAAAAATCGCCGTGATTGGCTTAGGCTACGTCGGTCTACCGTTATGCCTGGCATTGGCTGAGAAATTTGGCAACGTGATTGGCTTTGATATTAATGCGGTCCGCGTCAAAGAACTGAAAAACGGTGTGGATGTAACACAAGAAGCAGATCCAGCGGTTTTAAAAAAAACAGCCGCGCAGTTTACGACCAGCTTAAAAGACTTAAAAGACTGTACTTTCTTTATCATCACCGTGCCCACTCCAGTAGATGGCAATAAAAATCCTGATCTAACCCCAGTGAAAAAAGCCAGCGAAGCAGTAGGGAACATTTTAAAAAAAGGGTCCGTTGTTGTATTGGAATCTACCGTTTACCCCGGTGTTACAGAAGAAATCTGCGGTCCGATCATTGCGAAAACTTCTGGGCTGAAGCAAGGCCAGGATTTTAAATTGGGGTATTCTCCGGAACGGATTAACCCGGGCGACAAGGTGCATACCCTGGCCAATATTGTAAAGGTGGTATCCGGACAAGATGATGAAACACTTGCGCGGGTGGCAAAAGTTTATGAAAGCATTATTACTGCCGGCATTCACAAAGCCCCCTCCATCAAAGTGGCGGAAGCCGCCAAGGTAATTGAAAATACCCAGCGGGATTTAAATATTTCTCTGATGAATGAATTGGCTATTATTTTTGACAAACTTGATTTGCGCACCAAAGACGTGCTGGCTGCTGCCGGAAGCAAATGGAATTTCCTGAACTTTACACCAGGCCTTGTCGGAGGACACTGCATTGGCGTGGACCCCTATTATCTAACCACCAAGGCGCAGGAGATTGGATACAACCCGGAAGTCATTCTGGCTGGGCGCCGCATTAACGACGGCATGGGAGCCTTCATCGCCCAAAAAACCATTAAATTGCTGGGACAGGCCGGGCATAAAGCCACCAAAGCTAAAGTTGCGATTTTGGGATTAAGCTTCAAGGAAAATGTACCAGATCTACGCAATAGCCGTGTTCCCGACATTCTAGAAGAATTTAAAGAATATGGAATGGAGGTTTTGATCCATGATCCCTTGGCTGACAGGAAAGAAGCAAAGGAAGAATACAATATTACTTTGTGCAAAGACCAGGACCTAAAAGATATGGCGGCTTTGATTTTTGCAGTACCACACCAAACTTATCTGGACAAGGGACCGACTTACCTGAAAAAGTTTCTAAAGCCGGAAGCTGTCGTTATTGATGTAAAATCCGCCCTTAACCCAGACGATTTCCAGAAGTATCAATATTGGAGTTTGTAGCGCTGCTACGTAGCACAGTGGATACACTGTACGCCTGGAATATGTTGTGGCTTGCAACGGTCTTTGGTTTCCAGTTTTGTGCCACAATTTGGACAGTGTTCAGAATTTTTAGTTTCCTGTAAATCATGGTTTACGGCAATGCGCTCATCAAAAACAAAGCAATCCCCTTCCCACAAACTTTGCTCTTTAGGCGTATCTTCCAGATATTGCAAAATTCCGCCATTTAGATGATATACTTCTTCAAACCCCATCTGCTTTAAAAGAGAAGTAGATTTTTCACACCGAATACCGCCCGTACAAAACATGGCTACTTTCTTATTCTTTGCCGGGTCCAGGTTTTGTTTCACAAAATCTGGCAACTGTTTAAAGGTTTTGGTTTTTGGGTCAACCGCATTTTTGAATGTCCCGACGTGAGTCTCATAATCATTGCGGGTATCAACTACCACAACGTTCGGGTCTTCCAGTAATTCATTCCATTTTTTTGAGTCCACATGAATTCCAACCATTTCTGTTGGATTAGCCGGAACCCCCATAGAAACAATTTCTTTACGCACCCGGACCTTGATTTTGCCGAAGGGGTGGGCATCTGCCCAGCTTTCTTTATAACCCATATCTTCAAACGCAGGGTTAGCGCGCAAAAAGTCCAGCAAATTGCGCGTATCTTCTGCCAAACCTGAAACGGTCCCATTGATACCTTCTTCCGCCAAATATATTGTGCCCCGCACGCCATTATTTTCCATAAATTGTTTGATAATAGCTTGCAGCGCCGGCAAGTCACTGAGCTTGACGAACTTGTAAAAAGTTGCGATTAAATAGGTCTTCTCCATAACGCGTCTTACATACCCCAACGAAAGGGAAAATGCAACAATGACAACAAAAACACTGACCATTACAGAAGATTTACAACAGTATTTAATGGAAACAGGCGTGCGTGAACCAGCCGTACTGAACCAGCTACGTGAAGTTACTGCTACCCTCCGCGGTGCCCAAATGCAAATTTCCCCTGAACAAGGCCAGTTTATGCGTTTTTTGATACAAATTCTAAATGCCAAAAACATCCTTGAGATCGGTACGTTTACGGGCTACAGCTCAATTTGCATGGCGATGGAATTACCCGCCGACGGCCAATTGATTGCTTGTGATTTGCCTGGAGAGTCCAATGACATCGCCCGGGATTTCTGGAAAAAAGCCGGAGTTGAAGACAAAATTTCTTTCCGCCTGGAAGGGGCGCTGGCCGTGCTGGATGAATTATTGACCGAAGACAACAATCACGGCCGGTTTGATTTTGCTTTTATTGATGCGGATAAAAAGAGCTATGATGCCTATTATGAAAAGTGCCTGAAGTTGCTGCGCCCCGGGGGCATTATCGCCATTGACAACATGCTGTGGAGCGGAAGAGTCGTGAATGCTGCCAATGATGATGACCAGACTCAGGCACTGGATGCCCTGAATCGCAAAATTCATAAAGATACCAGAGTGTTCCCTTCACTTGTCCCCATTGCAGATGGCTTGATGCTGGCGCGCAAAATTTAAAAAATTGAGCCAATTTCATTTGTGCAGTATTATTGTGTGATTGGTTTAACGTTTGAAGAGGAACTTATGAATACCAAACGCTTTGTTATGGCCGGCGTAGCGGCCTTTATTTTCACCTTTTTGTTTGACTGGGCATTCCATGGGACAATCCTGATGGACATGTACGCTCAAACTGCCGATGTGTGGCGCCCTATGGAAGAAATGGAACTGTATCATCAGTGGATGTTGCTAACCCAGATTCTGATTTCTTTAGTTATCACCTATATCTTTGTCCAAAATTATGAAGCCAAAGGTATCCAGGAAGGGGTACGCTTTGGAGTAATGATTGGTCTTTTAATCGGGGTCTTACAATTTGGTAGCTATGGATACTTGCCTATCCCAATGGATTTGGCTGTTTTCTGGTTACTGGGTAGTGTCGTATACGGTGTTGGTATCGGCGTTGTCCTAAGCCTGGTTTACAAAAATTGATGTAATTAAACCCGTCATTACGGCTTCTGTGCCGACATGACAAATCAAAGGGCCGATCTTTTTTAAGGTTGGCCTTTTGCTATTCAACCCGTCTATTATGCCGATCTATTGTGTAAGGGGTTCTTCCGGAGATTTTTGCGTCTGGTTGGTCACATTAAACAGGAATTCATATTTCTGGCCCGTTTCCAAAGTTGCTCGCAAACGTCCTCCCATAGTGGCTCCACGTTCAAGACCCTCAGCCAGCTCCACCATCTGGTCGGGTTGATGCTGACCATGTAGAGTCATAATCGCGTCAGTCACTTTGGTACATTGATCAAAGTCACATACATTGCCGGAAAGAGAGACACTGTTTTTGTGCACTTCTACTTCAATCCAGTAATTTTCATCAAATTCAATATAAAAGGAAAGAGCAGAAACACCATCTGGCGCCTCTAAAACTGTGAAGGTGCCAGTATAGGTGCGATTCGGTTGTAAATCAGGATACTGCATAGCGGTACACATGATAAAAATCAGCAGTATTCCGAAAAGTTTGCGGTACATATTTCCCCTTTTTACGTGATAGTTACAACAGTATAATCACTCAACCTTATGATCAAAAACTTAAATATTCCAAACCTGTGAACAAGGTTTTTTCGCTCTAAAAAAATCAACCTTAAATTTAAATAAACCTTAAACAATACACCATAGAATACATATGCCATCTATTGAATCAGGAGCATACTATGGTGCGATATTTATGCCTTGTTTTACTATTCTTGCTGTGTGCCGGGATTGGTCACGCCCAGCCAGTGGTACGTATCAGTGGATCTACTACTGTAAGCGGGTTTATCGCAATGGAAAAGAAAGCCGATGTTGAACAGGAAACAGGGGCCAGAATTTTTCTGTACGTCAATGGATCCGGGCTTGGGTTTCAAAGTCTTCTAGACGGTAAGTCTGACATTGCCATGAGTTCAGCAGACCCCCTGCTGCTAAAAGATAAATATAATGTCAACGACCGTGTCTTTAGAAACATCGAAGTACATAAACTGGGAGAATCGCGTGTTGCGCTGGCAATCCATCCTTCCAATCCAGTGGAAGAACTAAGCCATAAAAAAGTAAAAGATATTCTGACTGGAAAAATTACGAATTGGAAACAGGTTGGCGGCAAAGATATACCAGTCAGAATTATACTAGAGCCAATGTCCAACGGAATTAGATCTACGGCAAAAGAACTGGTTCTAGAAGGAGATTCTTTCAATGGCACAATCAGCACCGTGCCTACAGCGTTCCGGATTGTCGATATTGTTTCAAGAGTAGAGGGCGCAATTGGGGTGACGTCTCTTGCTCTTTATAACTCAAAGATAAAAGAGCTGAAAGTAACAGGCAAAAAGTTTGGGCAACCTTTATTAATGATAACAACTAAAGATGCCTCAGAAGCAACCAAGAATGTCATCAAAACATACCAAAAGATGGTAAGTGAGAAATATGATCAGGAAAATTTTTAAAACTCAATTAAAAGAAAAAACGTCTTTTATGCTGCGTTTATACGCTTTGGTTGGTATTTCTATTATTGCCATTCTGACGGTTATGCTCATCACTAATCTTTTCAATCCAACCAAGATTACAGAAAAAGGAATCTACATTTCTGACACCATTGTGCATGACTATGATGAGATTTTGCAAATCATGGAGCTAATCAATGAAAGCAAAGATATTCTTTCCCAGATTCCTTATCAGATAGATTCAGAGATAATAATAGAAAAGAAAGAGTTATTTTTTGAAAAACTGGATCATCTGGATCACCAGATTGCACATCACATTGAAGAGACCCCCACTTTAAAAGACGATTATCAACCTCTGCTTGCCTTGCTATCAAACTATAAAAATAAAGCGGATGAGGTTATCAGCCGTTCAGAAGTTTTTGATCAAGTCCCCGCTCTGGAGCTTTACAAAAACGACGTAAAAGCACTGGAAAGGCAAATCAGCGTTGAAACAGCGGCTGTAGTTTACAAGGTTAAAGCTGAAACCACAAAAAAGCAAAAAGGATTATATGACCAATCTATTGAGTGGCACAATATCATGCTGATTGTCTCTGCATCCCTTCTTTTATGTGTCGTATTTCTTAGTGTTACCATCTCCAGAGACCAGATCAATTTCATTAAGGAATTAATTGGTTCACGCGAACAAGCAAAATCTGCCAATGTGGCAAAGTCTGAATTCCTGGCGAATATGAGTCATGAAATCCGTACCCCGATGAATGCAATTTTGGGCATGGCTCAGTTACTTCAATATACAGAGCTTTCCAAAGAGCAGGAAGATTACAGCTCCATTTTGATTAATTCGGCCAATAACCTCCTCAGTATTATTGATGATATTCTGGATCTGGCAAAAATTGAATCTGGACGCATTGAAGTAGAAAACATCCCTCTTGATTTACAAAAACTAACCTATGAAATTGAGCAGCTTTATTCAGCGCGAGCAACGGAGAAAGGTCTGGAGCTAAAATACACTTTTGATGAAAGTTCACCCCAGCAGGTGTATTCTGACCCTGTACGAATTCGCCAGATCCTGACAAACCTTATCAGTAATGCTATTAAATTTACAGATACCGGGTATGTTGAACTTAGCATTTCCTCAACCCGGTTAGATTATAACATGCACGAATTCTGTTTTAAGGTCACAGATACAGGAATCGGAATTCCTGAAGAAAAACAAAGTCATATTTTCGAAGAATTTACCCAGGCCGATAGCAGCACCACCCGCACCTATGGCGGTACCGGATTGGGGCTTTCAATTTGTAATCGTTTGGCTCATTTAATGGATGGAGATATCCGCCTTGAAAGTGAAGAAGGAAAAGGGTCCACTTTTACTCTGACGCTTACTCTGGCTGAAGCTTCCGAGAATACAGTTGAAGATCCCAATGAAAAGAAAGAAATCAATAGTGTGGTTACGACAAAATCAACCCAGATTTTGCTTGTGGAAGATAATCCCACCAACCAGCTGTTAGGAAAAGCAGTTCTTACCAAGCTGGGGTATGCCGTTGAGTTGGCAGAAAATGGTGCTGAAGCCATTGATGCAGTTGCCAAGAAACAGTACGCAGCCGTTCTTATGGATATTCAAATGCCCGTCATGGATGGCTTGACCGCCATGCATAAAATCAAGGAAATTAAAAATGGTACGGCCCCGCCGATTATTGCTCTGACTGCCCACGCCATGAAGGGAGAACGGGAAAAATACATCAAAGCCGGTATGGATGATTATATTGCTAAACCTCTTAAAATAGATGAGCTTAAAAGCATTCTTAAAAAACACGCTGCCTGATTTTTTCACTTCATTCGTTCGCAGACCTAGTATTGTTGGTAGGCATATTTGAAAAAAGGCTTACTAATAGTTGTGTTTTGAGCAGGTTTGTGATTCAATAAAAACCCTGGATATGAGGGCTACCATGCAAACTTTAGGGTTTGATCCATCAGAAAAAATCACTCAAATGTCTGCCATTCTTGATAAATTC
Source organism: Alphaproteobacteria bacterium (assembly GCA_028284025.1). Lineage (GTDB taxonomy): Bacteria > Pseudomonadota > Alphaproteobacteria > JANQSM01 > JANQSM01 > JANQSM01. Next base: position 13,931 of record JANQSM010000072.1, read on the forward strand.
CTGGCAGACCATCCGTTGTATTTGTCTCCACAGGCCAAACACCAGGTCAGTGTTTTAATGGCGCGTTATTTTTTAAACGAAGATCCTTTTGAAGAAGACCTGGCTTTTAATTTTCTTAATCGTTTGATGGAATATCGCGTCGAAAAACCAGATGATATTGAAGATATTGATCAAGTTGAAAAAGGTCTGATTAAGTTGATTTGTTCCGCTGATGCGCCGGAAGATTCTTCTGCCCAGACACGGCGCTGGATCCGCATTCTGGCCCCGGCAGCATTGATGATTCTGTTGGCCTTTCCTTTGATGGAAATGATCCCCCAGCAAAATATATTTTTTACCTCCCAGGAAAGTGCCCTGGAAGATCCCCTGAATGCCACAATCAATGAAACCAAGGCAGCGGAGCTAAAAGGTTTGGTAAAGCAGGTAGTAGAATTGGAAAAACGCCGCGGCAACGATGTTCACCATATGACAGTTTGGAGCAAAGTGAAAAAACCCTACAATGCCATGAGTTATAAACGTTTTACCCAGGCCCAGTTCCTTCAAGCCAGGCGTTTTCTGCATGACTGGATTGAACAGTTGCAGCAGGCTTCTGATACATTCAAAAAAACCGACACAAAAGCATGAAAATTAATGACGGCAAATTCTTTGTTTGCTAAGAAGATGCCATGGAAATTTTTTATAAAAGCTATAAAAACTTCAAAACCTATGCCACACCGATTCTGAAGACAAAGCATATTCGGCAATTTGATCTGGATTTCTGGCTGCCTTCTGAAGCGCGCACCGATATGAGTTTTCTGGAACTGGGCTGTGGTGAGGGATTATTCCTGACATATCTGCACCATAAGGGAGCCAAAAATATTACCGGCGTTGACCATGATGCCAGTTTAAAAAAGTTTATCCCGCCACGTGTACAATCTGCTTTTAAGGCACAGGATGCTGTACGGTTTCTTGCCACCGCCGCAAGAGGCAAAAAACGCTATGATCGAATTATTCTGCTGGACGTGCTGGAACATTTTAACCCGAAAGAAGGCGTTATCTTGCTGCAACGCATGGCTAAGATTTTATCCCCTGAGGGCAAAATCATGGTGCGTGTTCCAAATGCCTCTTCACCGTGGGGGCTTACCCACCAGTTTGGAGACATGACGCACAAGGCTGCTTATACACCTGACAGCATGCAGCAGGTGTGCATTGCCTCTGGATTGACGCTTGAAAAATGCTTTGGTCAAAATGAAGTGAAGCTTGTCCGTCGTTTGAAACAAAAGATAGGTTGCTGGTTACTCAGCAACATGGCCTTAAAGCCTCCGGCAATTTGGCAAGCCAATCTAATTGGAATTATTACAAAATAAACTGCTTCATTTTCTTATTTTCAGCGGTTAAAACTAAGCTATGCAAGATTTCACGATACAATCACAAAAAGGCTTAAGAGAATACATCGCCTGTCTGGGCATTTTCTTAAGCGGATTGGCCACCTGGCCATTAGCGCACCGCGGTTTTTACCGATTGGCCCGGCTGTTTGGTAAGCTTGGACATAAAAATTCCTTATATATTAAAAGAATGGCACCGGACCAGAAGTTTGCTTTTTATCTGGCTGACCCGTACTGGAATCGCCTGGTATACCCGGGCTTTCGATATGAAGAGGAAATTGCCGTTGTTTTGAAAGAATTTAAAGACCTGCCGTATGTCTTTCTGGATTTAGGGGCCAATTTCGGATACTGGAGCGTTAAGGCTTCCTCCGAAGAGTACGGTCGCAAAAATGTATTGGCAGTGGAAGCAACTTCGGGAAATTTTGCAGTGCTCCAGCACAATTC
>JANQSM010000076.1 GCA_028284025.1 Alphaproteobacteria bacterium
TTCCAGGGCAGTATATAAAACCCTTGCCAGCATGCCGAAAAATACGCCGATAATCAGCTCCTCTGTCACAAGGAATAGCAGAGTAAACACAGAAGTTGGCATTCCCGGCATTTGCGGCAAAAGCGTGGGGACTAAAACAACAGCGATGAGCACTGTTAACGCAAGCTTGGTTTGAGTATAAACAAATTGTTCCCCAAAGCCGGGTAAAAACATGATTGCACCGCCAATGCGCACAAAAATTAACAGGATCCCAAAAAGCTGGTCCGTTGCAAAGTATTGGAGAACCTGGTCCATTAGCTTAGGTTAATCATTTTATCAAACAGGGTAACGGTAAAATCTTTCAACGTCCCCATCATGTAGGGCAGTAGAAAAATCATAAACACAAACATAGTAAAAATTTTGGGGACGAATGCCAGGGTCATTTCCTGAATTTGTGTCAATGCCTGAAATAAAGACACTACTAAACCGACTACCAGGGCCACACCCATTAATGGCCCCCCTACCTGTAATACGGCAATCAAAGCTCCACGGATAAAGTTTATGGCTTCGGTTTCATTCATGCCAAAAAGCTTGGCAAGAATTCCAAAAATTGTCAAAGAAATAAAAGGTGGATTATGTATGGATTACCTTGAAGTCATCCACCACAATTTAAACTGCTTAAATAGGCATTTGCATGACGCGCTTGTAAGAATCAACCAGCGTATCGCGAATACTCATCACAGTTTGCAATGTGATTTCAGCTTGGGTAACGGCTGTCACAACATCGGTCAGATCAGCTTCACCTTTGGCGGCTTGCATGGTCGCTTTTTCACCACCAGCAATGTTTTCAACAGCAGTATGCGCTGCATCCGCCACCATATCAGAAAACTTTTGTGTAGGATTAGCAGATTTATCACCTGTTAGTGCTTTTTCAGGCGTCGGCTTATTCTGATAAGCTTGCGCGGCTTTTGTAAAAGTGGCATCCATTTTTTTATCCTTTCAAACTTTTCTGTCTACTTGTTAGCCGTTGTTTTTGTAATTCTACTGACCAATAATCGAAATAGTCTGGCGCATCATCTGGCGGCTATTCTCCAGAGCGGACAGGTTAGCCTCATAACTACGCTGGGCTTCCTGAATATCCATCATTTCAATAATCGGGTTTACATTTGGTGCTAAAACATATCCATCAGCATCTGCTGCCGGGTGGGTTGGGTCCAGTTTTTTGATAAAATCAGACTTATCCTCAACAATTTTTTCCACTTTAACCTTGGGTGCACCAAGCTCACGGTCCAGCTCATTTTTAAATGTCACCATCTTGCGGCGATACGGCTCCTCACCTTTTTTGGTTGGTAAGGAACTGGCATTAGCAAGGTTCTCGGATAAAACGCGAAGGCGCTTGGCCTGGGCCTTCATACCAGCGTTTGAAATGTGCAGTGACTTTTTAAGATCCATACTCTTTGCTCACTATACCTTAATTTATGGTCTTCGGATAACCATTTTCAGCATATCCGTATTTTTCTTGTACAAATTGGTCATCAAGCTGTACATGCCTTGCGTATCATTTACTTTGACCAATTCATCTTCAATTGAAACCGCGTTCCCTGAAATTTGAAGTGTTTCGGGGTTACGTTGTGTTTCTGTCTTAAATTCCTGTGCCGCACGCATTCCCTGTAAGTGCGACGGGTTAGTTGCGACAGGCGTTAATCCACTGGCACGCCGCAATTCATTCTTAAAATCCAGGTTTCGAACATCTTTGGGTAAATATTTTGGCGTGTTGGCATTAGCAAGATTCTGCGAAAGAACCTTTTGGCGCTCGACGGAATGTTCCATGCGCTGTTTCATCATTTGGAACATTGTTGACTGATTTAAATCCATAATGAACCTCTATTCCCAACAACCTATACCTTATTAACCCAAATCATGGTTAATAAAGTGTAAAAACCTTGTCCAATTCATCTATATCTTTTATAAGTATCGGATAAGAACTTTAATAATTTGCTAATATTTTCAAGAAAGAAAGCAAGGTATGCTGTATTTGACCCGCAAAGTTGGTGAATCCATCATCATCAATGACAATATTGAAATAACTGTTGTGGAAATTCGTGGAAAGTCCGTAAAGATCGGATTTGAGTTTCCGCCTGATGCCTCCGTTTTCCGCAAGGAGATCTATGAGCGCATCATGCAAGAGAACCAGGCAGCATCTTCTTCCAGCTCCACCAGTATTCAGGACCTTTTGAAAAAGAAAGACTGACTGAAAGGCGTTTCGTGTCTGATCAACCCCCTCCCTCGCCTCGTGATTCAGCTCTTGCGATTCGCAATGAGCCAGAATCCGGGACAGGCCCTAAAATCATCGCCAAGGGAAAGGGGGAGCTTGCCAAGCAAATTCTGGACATTGCCTTTGCCAACGATGTTAAAGTCCGTACGGATGCAGATTTGGTGCAATTGCTTGAAAAGTTTGAGATTGAAACGGAAATCCCCGTGGAAGCCTTTGCCACTATTGCAGAAATCCTGAATTATGTTTACAAATTAAACGGACTGACTGAAGATCAAATGCCAGAAATCAACATGCCTGGACATGATGTGAACCCACAAAACGAAAGCAACACAGATGAGTAACGTACAAAAAGTACTGGATGACATTAAAACCGTTTCCAATACCTTGGACCAGGTAGAGGAAGAATTAAAAGCCGGGCAAGACATTAACCTGACAAATTTGAATCTTGATGTGCAAAATATTACCAACCAGATCACTGACCTTCCCAGTCAGGAAGCTGAACAAGTCCGAATGCCTCTGGTGCATTTAATGGAAAAAGTTGACCTCTTGTACGAAAAGATAAGAGCACGTCATGCAGAAATCAGCGATAAATTAAAGGGTCTAAATTCCCGTGAGCAAGCGACCAAGGCCTATCAGAAAAAACCTGAGGAATAGACAATGGATTACATCAGTGTAATGCGTTCTCTTTTTGCCCTGTTATTTGTACTGGGGCTTATTGTGGCTGTTGCCTGGATGTGGCGCCGGTTTGTACAGCCTCAAGAAATTAACAGCTTCAAGAAAACCCGTCGCCTGTCTGTAATCCAATCAATCATGCTGGATGGACGCAATAAGCTGGCACTTATCAAGAGGGATGATCAAGAACATTTGATCTTGATCAGCCAAACAGGTAATTTGATAATCGAAAAAAATATAACTGCCGAAAGCCCTGCTCACCATGCACCCACCGCCCGCAAAAAAACCACTCATAAAGCGCGTAAAAAAGCTTAATCTGTTATTCCTTAGTATAGGGATCATATTGGCTCTATTTTTGTATGCTGACCCCGCATGGGCACAAAGTGTAAATATTGACTTTGGACAAGGATCTTCGGGAGAAACAACCGGCCGTATTTTACAGATAATTGCTTTAATTACGGTTTTATCCATTGCTCCATCTTTGTTGGTGATGGTTACTTCTTTTACCCGTATTGTCGTGGTACTGGCTTTTCTAAGAACAGCACTTGGCCTGCAACAAACACCGCCCAATTCGGTTATGGTATCCCTGGCCCTGTTTTTGACATTCTTTATTATGGCTCCTACATTCCAGGTGGCCTACAGCAACGGGATTGCCCCCCTGATTGCCGAAGATATCACCGAAGAACAAGCCATCACGGAAGTTATCTCCCCTTTCCGACTGTTCATGTTGGAGCATGTACGGGAACAGGATTTAGGCTTGTTTATGTCTATCGCAAAGGTAGATCAGGTAGCAGAGCCGACAGACATTCCGACGCAGGCATTAATTCCGGCTTTTATGATTAGTGAACTAAGACGGGCTTTTGAAATTGGGTTTTTATTATTCCTGCCGTTTTTGATTATTGATCTGGTGATTGCTTCTATTCTGATGTCAATGGGTATGATGATGTTACCGCCGGTAATGATATCCTTGCCGTTCAAAATTATTTTCTTCGTTATTGTTGATGGCTGGTACATGCTGGCCGGATCTCTTGTTCAAGGATTCGGTGTAAATGCAGGACTTTAACATTACCATGTCATCCCGGACAAATCCCGTCAACTCATGTGACGGGATGCAGATCCGGGATCTCAAATGTCCAGCTTAATTCATTTTTAGAAAATTATTCTGTATTTACTCTCAAGATCCCGGCTCGGAGGCCGGGATGACACCTCTTAAGCTTACCTTATCTGCTCACAAAAAATGAGGCTTGGAAGTAACCTTCCAAGCCCAAGACATAAAAATGAAGAGAAATTCGTCAAAATATAGCGTAAACGAAAAAAGTAACTTGAGAAAACCACTAGCCGAAGCTGACTGGTACTTGAAAGGGTATATATCCACCTTTTCCCAATTTAAATCACATAGCAGTTTGCCCTTGTGGACATACAATAAAACGTGATTCTTCAGCTATAACTTTTCCCCTTATTACCAGAATATTTGAAAAATGTTACTGAGTCGTTAATTTTAGCTTGAATTGTAGGAAGGTGATAAAAATTCTGCTTTTAAATATCAAAATCTACCAAAGTTTTTGGTGTAGCAGCAATTTCAAATGCCGCCATAACAGAAGAGTCAATCTTTTGAGATTGATCAACCATCATAGGAGGGCGGTTTAAATATACAGCACGTGACGCCGCATCATAGGCTGATACATCATCCTGGTTAAAGCGACTCATCTGTGCAATAGCCCGGTCAGCTTCTCGCGTCGCTTCATTTAAGGAATACCCCATTTTTAGCATGTACTGTACCAACCCTCCTCGCAAACGGGCTGTTACAATATCACGCATATCTTCACGGGTAACTTTATCTTTGCGCTTTTTACGCTTAGTGATTTTGGTAGTCACAGCAGGATGAAGGCTGGCAGCCATTTCATGGCGTAAATTACCTGCCGCAGACTGTTGTTTCACAGCCGTTAATGACCCGAATTCCTCTACCGCTGCCACATCTTTCTTGACTTTCTGATGTGCTCGGTAGTATTCGTGGCCCAATCTGACAGGATCTTTTGGAATATACACCATTGTTTTATTGCCCAAATTTTTAAACGTTTATTATATTATAATAGCAAAAATATGCGCCTTCGCCCAGTTAAAGTTGATATATGGTTAAAATTCAGCGCCTTAACAGCAGCTCTCTTTATCTTTTGTTTACCATGTTTTGCTTTTGCTGTCAGTTGTTCCACCACCATGCAAGCAGATTGCTGGTTTCGTCCCGGGTTTAATTATAACGCCACACACAAAGAACCCTTACCCGATGCCATCCATATTCTGGATGACTGGCCGGAAAGTGAACCATCAGAATCTGGCCTGATTCGCAATTTCAGTCCAACACCACTGTATATGCCAAAACCGGATAAGGATTTTGTTTTCGCCAATGACAAAGCCTTTGCCTATTTCAAAGCCTATCTTGGCCTGCCCCCCAACTGGCCCAAGGGTGTAAAGCCAGTACACATGATTATGCAAAATAAGGTTTATCGCTATACACCCGGTGAAGCTTTTTACTATTACTTTTTGAAGCAGCCTGATTTTGAAAGTGAGCGTTTGAA
>JANQSM010000092.1 GCA_028284025.1 Alphaproteobacteria bacterium
CTGTGTGTGCAGACTTTGACAAGGCCTTGGATCAGGCAGACAAAATAGCTGCCTGCACACAACAAAAAAGCCGCCTTATCATCGGCGGCTCCTTGTATCTGGCGGGCCATGTGCTGGCCCGGCTAACATAAAAAATTAGGTATTCTCAGAAATCCATTCCTGAATTTGGGACTTTGGCAACGCACCCACTTTGGTAGCAGCGACTTCCCCATTTTTAAACATCATCAGGGTTGGAATACCCCGTACGCCATACTTGGTTGGTGTATTCGGGCTTTCATCAATATTAACCTTAACAATTTCGATTTTCTCACCCATTTCGCTGGCCAGTTCATCCAGAGAGGGGGCAATCATTTTGCAAGGACCACACCACTCAGCCCAAAAATCAACCACCACGGGTTTGTTGGATTTTAAGACTTCAGCCTCAAAAGTATCGTCTGAAATTTGTTTCGCGCTCATCGGTTTTCCCTTCGATAACGTTAAAAGACATTCTTATAATATAGATAATACCTAAACAAAATCTTTAAAAATTCTGCCATTTAGTTCGACAGAGTATCAAGTAAATCATCGCCAATTTCTAGCAGATTGGCGGCAGATGTAAAGAGCAAAAAACACTTTATTTTCTTGGACTTATAAATTTCTCGCAAAACGCTACGATACGCCGCCATTTGCGCAAGATAGGCCTTTGACACCTGATTTGGGCGGGTCGGTGGGTCTAAATTTGTTTTAAAATCAATAATATGAACCTCATTTTCATTGAAAACCAGCCGGTCAATCTGGCCAACTAACACGCCTTTCTCCTGCAATTGTGTGATGGCAACCTCTGATTTGCTGTTTTGACCAAAAATGTAAGAAAAATCCTTATGATTCAAAACGTTGATTACTTCCTTGGCGATAGATTGCCGCTCGGATATCTCAATATCAGATTGATTTTGCAGGAATTGATTTAGCGCCGCCTGTTGGTTTTCCAGCGGAATGCCGGGTAATACTTGTAAAAGCCGGTGGATAAGTGTTCCACGGCGGATGGCATAGAGTTGCGCAGATGTACTGACTACCCCTGTCTGTTCTATATCCAGTTGAGAAGGAATAAGTGTTTGGGTCCCACTCACAGATTCCTCAACAGCGGTCTGCAACCAGGCTGGCGGTGGGGTAACGGGTTCTGATTGCAATGTTCCAGGATCTCCTAACGGGACGGCAGGTACTTGTGACAATTCCTGCAGCCGCAAGCCCTCACCAAAATCCAGCACCACTGGGGCAGTGACAGGTTCCAGGGCCTGACGACACAGATCATACCAGCTATCAACGGAGGCGGCTGTTTTACCATAGCTGCAAATATAAAGCCGATCCCGTGCGCGGGTCATTGCTACATATAACAGCCGTTTATGCTCTGCCTGTCGGGCAATCAGCAAATCTTCTTTCAGTGTCGTGGTCGCTGGAATATCGCGTTTTTGTGATGGCAACCAACACATACTGTTTTCTTGGCGATTTTCCTCCTGTGAGGCATTTTCCCAGGCAAAAGCATCCAGTTGCTTAAAATCAGGTCGGGATCCATCGTCTACCAGAAAAACCACTGGAGCTTCCAGCCCTTTTGCGCCATGTACCGTCAAAATGCGAATTTTACCTTCTGTTTGACTCAGCTCACGCTTAACTTCATTAGAAGTTGACCGAAACCATTGCAAGAACCCTTGCAAAGATGGGGCAGCATCACGTTCATATTGCAATGCCAGGTTTAAGAACTCTTCAACGGGTTCCGTCACGTCCCGACCCAGTCGCCGGGATAGCTTTTTATACCCGGCCTGATACTGCAATATTTCCATAATCATCTGATAAGGGGTTAAAAAATCCGCATAGCCCAAAAAATGACTTAAGGTATTATATGCCTTTTGAAACTGGGCATGATGCTCTTTTTTGTCTGCCAGAGCCTGCCACAGGCTGCCTGAACGCCCGTAGGCCAGAGTCAGTAATTCTTCCTCATTTAAGCCGATCAACGGGCTTTTCAGCACACAGCCTAAGTTAAGATCATCTTCCGGTAACAAAACA
>JANQSM010000173.1 GCA_028284025.1 Alphaproteobacteria bacterium
CCGAAAGTTGCCATTATTGGCCGGCCTAATGTCGGCAAATCTACATTGTTTAACCGGCTGGTTGGCAAGCGCTTGGCTATTGTGGATGATACCCCGGGAGTTACCCGTGATCGGCGCGAAGTAGATGCGGCTCTTTCAGGAAAGCAATTCACCTTTATTGATACGGCAGGTCTTGAAAGTTCAAAGGGATCAACCCTGGAATCTCGGATGCGGGCTCAAACTGATGTGGCTATTGAGCAGGCAGATATCATCCTTTTTATGATAGATGCCCGGGAAGGCTTAACACCTCTGGATGAGCATTTTGCCTCAGAAGTACGCAAATCTAAGAAACAGGTGATATTACTGGCTAATAAATCAGAAAACCAAGCATCTATTCCCGGTGCTCTGGAAGCGTATGCATTAGGGTTAGGGGAGCCTCTGGCCATTTCTGCCGAGCATGGCAATGGCATAGGAGAATTACATACTTTACTGCACCAATACGCAGATGACGAACCTGAAGAAGAGGAAGATGATGCCGATCAGCCCATTCAGTTGGCAATTGTTGGTCGGCCCAACGCAGGCAAATCAACACTTTTTAATGCGTTGTTAGGGGAAGATCGGGTGTTAACTGGGCCGGAAGCAGGAATCACTCGCGATGCTATCGCTGTACCGTTTGAGTATAAAGGGCAAAATTTCAAGCTGATTGATACCGCAGGGATGCGGCGCAAAGCCAGAGTGACCCAAAAAGTAGAAAAGTTAAGTGTGGGGAATACCAATACTGCCATTCAATATGCGCATGTTGTGGTGTTGATGGTGGACGCAATTGAGGGACTTGAAAAACAGGACCTTACAATTGCCCAGCATATTGTTGAAGAAGGGCGCATTCTGATTTTAGCGATTAATAAGTGGGATGCCATCAAAGAAAAGGCAGAATTTCGCGATATGCTGGAATATCGGTTGGATATTTCCCTGCCACAAGTTAAAGGTTTGCCGGTAGTGATGATGTCTGCTTTGAAGGGCAAGAACATTGAAAAAATTCTGGATGAAGCTTTGAGTTGTTATGAATTATGGAATCACCGTATTTCGACAGCAAAGTTGAATCAGTGGCTGGAACATATTCTGGCGCATCATCCACCTCCGTTGGTTAAGGGGCGACGTATCAAGCTGCGTTATATGACCCAGGCAAAAACGCGACCTCCTACATTTGCAGTATTTGCTAATAAACCCCAAGACGTGCCAGCTGCTTACCAAAAATATTTGGTTAACAGTCTGCGTAAAGATTTTGAACTGCCGGGTATTCCATTGCGCCTGGTTTTTAGAGGTGGAAAAAATCCATATGCAACAAAATAGCTCTAGCGCGCTGCTTCATCCGCCATTTTTCTTCGATGAGGATTGATTGCACTTTTTGTCCTACAGCCTTTTAGATATCCTAGCGCTTTGCCAAGTTCAGGTGTCCTAGTACCTCTGTACTGCTTAGATAATAAATTTGCAATCCTTAATCCAAGTTCAAACTTGCCGTTTTCAACCTGATCTATTTCACGCATCCGTTTGCCCAGCGCGTAAGCAAAACGGGTAGCTTGCGCGTCATTCATTTCTTTAATCCACCCTTCAATCGTCTTAAGTGCGCCCTGGTAAAATGGATTTCTAGAATCAATCTCGAAGGACTCAGACCATGTGTTGTATAAAAAGTTAATTAGACCATCAATATCTTCGATGATTTCGTCAATGGTTGAAAAGGGTGTAATTTCGGTAGGGAGTTTAACATGGGATCCCCGAGAACCGCTACCACTCTGTCTGATCATTGTTAAGTCCTGCCTTTGTATTCTTCAAAAGGTCTTTATAAATGATAATAAGTTTTTTGGCAATCATCTTGTCAGAAAAATTCTGATTTATATGGTTTTTCAACGCTTTTATTTTCTTTTCTGATGGCATTTTGATCTTTAGAGCTTTGATCAAGGCGTCTACATCCTGGGGTGGGATAAGGGTACCGCGTTCTTCTTTTTCGCCCAGTAACTCAGGGATACCGCCCACCTGGGTGGCAATGACGGGAAGTCCGCTGGCCCCGGCTTCCAATAGAACCGTGGGCATACCTTCGGAATAAGAGGGCAATACAAAAACGTCTGCTGCTTTCATATATTGAGCAATAGCGTCATTGGGTTTGGCGCCTAAGCAGCGAATATTTTTTATACTGCCTAACTCTTCTTTTAATGGGCCTGTGCCAATGGTGATAAACAACATATTTGGTAATGCCTGGGCGGCGGCTTTTAATTCTTTCATTCCCTTGGTGACAAAGTGATTGCCGACATACAAAACAACTTTTTTATCTGAAGGAATTTTAAGCTTTTTGCGCAAAGTGGGTTTAGATGAAGCAATCTTGAATTTATCTATAGCAAGCCCACTGGCCAGTATGTTTACCTGTCTTCCGGTGAGAAATTTGATTTTATTTGCCAGAGCAGTACTCACCGCCAAAACATAGTGTGCTTTTCCAATCAGTTTAGTAAAACGGTGCCGGTTTATGAAGCTGGATTGTGGCCAGAAATTGACATCATACCCATGACAAGTCAGCACAAAAGGAATATCCCAATCCTTTGCCAATCGCGCTGCCAGCAGGCCGCTGGGTGTTGCAAAGTGTGCGTGAATCAGATCTGGCTTTTCAAGCTTCAGACGCTTGACTGCCTGGTATTGAAACCAGTCGGGGACGCCCCAGTTCAGATGCTTTGGCCAGGTCCAGTATTTTGGTTGATAAACCTTGATTCCTTTGCGGGTGGTCTGAAGGGGCAGGTTTTTAAAATCCTGTGTGCGCTTCATAAGTAGACCCGCACCAGGCGGGACATGTGGAACAGGATGCAAAACTTCTACGTTTATTCCCTGTTTTTTTAAAGCCTGTACAGTGGTTTCTACAAAGCTGCCACGAAAGGGGCTTTTGGGGATGGGATAATAGTTTGTGATCGTTAAAATTTTCATTTGGCCATGCTTTCAACTAGAGCAGTCCATTTATCTAACACATTTCTTTGTTCATATTTTTTCATCGAAGGTTGGGTGGCAGTGGCTATTTTGCGTTGCAAGCCTTTGTCTTCAATAAGGTGAATCATTGCATCTGCAAGACTTTGTTCGTCCTCACATCTTGTCAGAAGACCATTTTTGCCATCTGTAATCATCTCTTTAGGGCCACAGGCGCAATCGGTAGAAATAACGGGCATCCCAGCTAGCATTGCTTCTGCCAAAACATTGGGGAATCCTTCCCACCTGGAAGATAAAACAAAAATGTCACCTGTTTTCATCCATTCTCCTGGTTTGGGTGACAAGCCCTTAAATACAATTGCTTCTTGCATGCCATGATCATTGCTGATCTTCTGCAAGGCGTCAAATTCCGGACCTTTTCCCCAGATCAATAATTGCCAATCCGGGTGCTTGGCCGTCACCTTTGCAAAAGCAGGAATCAATACATCATAGGCCTTGCTAACGTGGAGTCGCCCGGCAGTGACAATCTTTTTGGTTTCCGATTTTTTGCGGTATTTGGAATAATTTTCCACCGGATTAGGGATCACGTTAATGGCGTCCTGTAAATGATTCGCGTACAAAGCCTTTGCTTCTTGTGTCTGGACAATAACTTTATCGGCAAAGGGATAAAACAGATTCCGTAAGCCTTTGGTAAGGGGAGAGATGTTTTCACGCTGCGGGTTGCTGCGGTCACAAACAATGATCGGGAAAGGTAAGCCCGTGGCAGCAAATAAAACACGTACATTTGTATCCGCCAGAAAAGACAAAACCACGTCTGGTTGGCTTTTGATCAACGCTTTGCGGAGTTTATACATCGCTATCGGGCTTTTAGTGTTGCCCATAAGGTCCAGATTAATCAGGTTGATCGAGCGGTTCAGTCGATAATAGGATTTAGCCGTAGAATGGTCAAACGTTAGCAGGGTGATATTAAATTTCTTTTTAACCCAATGGTTTGCTAGCAAACTTAAAACTTTTTCTGCACCCCCTGCCTGCATGGTGCCAATGACCAGGGTAATGTTCATGGCATTAATTCCTGTAACCCATTCTTAAAATCTAAAGTGTTTTTAAACCCCAGTACGTTTTCTGACAAACTTACACTAGCACTTGAAGTTTTGATGTCGCCATCTCTTTCAGGCTGAAAATCAAGCTTAACCTTATATTTTGCAGCAATAATATCTGCCAAGTCTTTAATACTATGGCTTTTTCCGGTGGCAATATTTAGCACGCCATTTTCACGGCTTTGCAGTGCCAGAAAATTGGCACTG
>JANQSM010000094.1 GCA_028284025.1 Alphaproteobacteria bacterium
AATTGGCGAGCGGTAAGGTGTCATTCTCTTAATCGCCATGTAATTCCAATTTTACAAGTTTTAGCTTTGCGCCTGTGGTGCAGAGCTTTTTTTCTACGTGTCTGGGATACGTAGTTCTTAATCCATTATCTTTTTAACCTTTATTAGAAAAGGAAAACGTATGTCTAATACATTGACTGCGGTTATGCCAAAGATTCTGGCACGTGGGCTTTTGGCTCTACGTGAACAGGCTGTCATGCCGCGTTTGATCAATACGGACTTTTCGATGGAAGCTGCTGAAAAAGGGGATACAATTGATATTCCTCTTCCAAGTGCGTTGAGCGCAACTGATGTTACGCCTTCCAACACACCTGTTGCAGCCTCAGATTCTGAGCCATCAAAAGTATCCGTTCAAATGAGTAACTGGAAGAAAGTTGCTTTCCACCTAGCTGACAAAGAGCTGGCTGAGATTGACTACAATCGCAATTTTGTGCCAATGCAAATGTCTGAAGCGGTGGGCGCGCTTGCTTCTGCTGTAAACGACTCTGTTCAAAGCCTATATACAGGCATTTACGGTTTTGTTGGTGCGACTGATGCTCAAGCATTTGCAGCAGGGATTACACCTGTAACCGATGCTCGTAAAGTATTGAATAAGCAAAAAGCACCTCGGGCAAATCGCCGTATTGTGCTTGATTTCGATACGGAAGCTAATGCTCTTGGTCAGGCTGCTTTGTCTGATTTTGAAAAGACTGGTGAAGCTGGTGCTAAAATTGAAGGCGAACTTGGTCGCAAGTTTGGCTTTGACTGGTATTCCGATGATGGTGTTAAAACTCACACCACAGGGGCTGCTGGCGCAACAATTGAAGTTGATGGTGCCGCTCAGGTTGGAACAACTCTTGTTGCAGATGGTTTCTCTACCAAGCCAAACGTAGGTGATGTTTTCACCATCGAAGGTGATGATGAAACAACCTACACCGTTTTGGCCGCAACAGATCTACAGACTACTGAATCAACTCTTACAATTTCTCCTGCTATTACTTCTGCACCGGCAGATGGCGCAGACCTTACGTTTAAGGGTGATCACATTGTGAATCTTGCATTCCATCGTGATGCTTTTGCGTTTGCGTCTCGCCCGTTGGTTGATGTAACAGCTGACTTCTCTCTTGGGAATGAAATGATGACAATGCAAGACCCTCAAACAGGTCTTGTGATGCGTCTTGAGATTTCTCGTCAGTACAAGCGTACTGTATGGGAGCTAGACATGCTTTGGGGTACGGCTCTTGTCCGCCCTGAGCTAGGTGTGAGAATTGCTTCACAAGTGTAAGTAAATCTTTCTCCTTAAGTTAAGTTATCTTAACTGCCTCGCATGAAACTTGGAAAGCATGGATTTAAAATCCATGCTTTCCTTTTTTATATACAGTATTATGCACACTAAATTCTTCTTATAAGTTATTGTAAATAAAAGGCTTTATCTGATTTTTCTAAGGAATTTATTGTGCAAATGCGAACAATTCCTTGCATATCTTTCGCGGATGCAATATAATTATGAATGGTGCAGGGTGATTGGTTTTTAATTTGACCTAATTCATAACAAATATAATAAAAATTTTCCAGGCGCAAGCGCGGATTGCGGCTTGAGGAAGGTACCAGTATGTTACTACAAAATAAATTTAGATCCCTAGCAGACTCAGTTTTTCAGGCGATTACGGGAGTTACAAAAAAAGCTAAATACCACAAGTTTACCGGTGGAGCTTATCAATCCTCTACCGGATCCGTTGGTTCAAGTGTGGAAACCTATAATGTTACCGTTATTGTGAATGATTTTCGCAGAAGCGAAATTGACGGTGAACAAGTCTTGGTTGAAGATAAAGAAATCCTTCTTCCGGCAAACCAAATCTCAAGCTTTAGCCCTTCTGCCAATGATATTGTTCAGTTCGATCAAAAGCTTTGGCAAGTCGTAAGTGTTCAAACGGATGCTGTTGAAGCAGTCTACACATTGCAAGTTCGCAAAAAATAGTACCCATTTAAATTTACCATGAATAATGATGAAGTCCTTACAAGGGGCCAGACTCTTTTTGCATTCAAAATTGAAAATGCTGTACAAAAGAGTAGGGCGGCTTTGACCCAAGAGCTATTTAACCGTGCTGTAGAAAAGACTCCTGTAAACACAGGGCGTGCTCGTGCAGCTTGGACGGTTTCTGAAGATGCTCCTGATAGCGCAGTTCCACCAGAAGGGCAAGATGTTTACCAACCGCCCATATATACCGCAGATGAGTCACAGGCAGCCTACGGTATTACTTTTGTGTCCAATAATGTTGAATATGCTGATGAACTGGAATTCGGGTCTTCTGATCAGAACCCATCAGGAATGCTGCGGGTTAGTCGGGAGGAAGTAATTCTTGAGTCAAAATCCATCCTTCAGCGCGCTTTGAGCGAGCAGGAATAATTTAATATCTATTATAACTATTTGAGGTGTGTCATGACATTTGATGTAGAACGTCAAATCATTGAATCTTATGTGCAAAGTAATCTAACCGGTACGCCAGTTAAGTATGATAATGTTCCGTTTGATCAAGAAACGGCAGATTCATTTGTATCACTTTCTATTTTAAGTGGCACAGGTTCTAATATCAGCATTGGTCAACTGCCACGGCAAAGGTACGCCGGCATCATCCAGTTTGATATCTATGTGCCTGAAAATACTGGGACGGCTAATGCCAGAAGTATTGCAACGTCTATTCGGGAATTATTCAATAACCAAACTTTGCCTGAATCAGATGGTATCGTGATTCGTACGCGTCCCCCTACCTTGAACCGGGTGGCGAAAGGTCCAACAGGAAAATACCGCATTAATGTCAATGTTCCGTATAGTCTGGATATTCAACAAACATCTTAACTTTTCAAAGTAACAAATTGATTTTTATATAGAAAGGATTGTGGCAATGGCAATTGCAACAACAAGCAGCACACGCGTTTTAACGGTCTCTGAAAGCCAGTGGGGAGTTACTCCCGGTACACCTACCATGAATGTGGTAAGGGTAACTGGAGAGAGCTTGGCGTACAATAAGCAAACAGAAGTCTCGTCAGCTATTACGAATGATAGAAGTCGATTGGATATTTATGAATCAGCTGTTACTGCTTCTGGAGATTTACAGTTTGAGTTAGCCCATACTGATTACGACACGTTCGTTGCATCAGCTTTGCAAAACAGCATTGTTGAAGAAACAATTTCAAGCGTTTCCCTGACTTTCGCAAGTGGTGGAAATACTATCACGGGTCCTGCAAACGATACTTTTGACAATTTAGTGGTGGGGCAGTGGATTCGAATTTCTGGTGCCACAGAAACTGAAAACAACGGAGTTTTTCAAGTTAGTTCTATTGTTGATGATACATTGACTCTGGCTGGAGCTACATTTACTTCTGAGACTACTTCAGGGGCCACTATTAGTGGTAAAACTGTTGTCAACGGTAAAACTCAGGGATCTTTCAGCATTGAAAAGCAGTTTGAAGATATCTCGCAATACCTGCTTTTCAGCGGTATGGTAATCAATGGTTTAAGCTTAAACGTTAATGCGGGCCAAATTGTTGCAGGATCTATCAGCTTTAATGGTAAAACGGCCATTTTATCTGGCTCAACGGTAGCAGATACTGTTGTTGATGCAGGGTCTAACACGCCATTCCTGGCTGGGATTAATGTAGGAAACATTGAAGAAGGTGGTAGCAGCCTTGCTACTGCCATTCAGTCAGTATCTCTTTCCATCAGCAATAATTTGCGTGAACAAACGGCTGTTGGATCAAAAAATCCAATTAACATTGCATCCGGTGGAATTGATGTTACTGGCAACTTAACAGCCTATTTTGAAGATTCTACACTCTACCAAAAATTAATTGGTCATACAGCTAGTTCGCTTTCTTTCCGCCTGACAGATGGCAGTGGAAACGTCATGGTTTTTACACTGCCACGTGTCCATTATGTTGGAGGGAATCCATTAGCAGAAGGGGTGGATCAAGATATCATTGTACCATTGGAATTTACAGCAACACGTGATACCCAGACGGGTGCTGTAATCCGGGTTGATCTATTATAAATAGGGCTTTTAAAATTCTTGCATAACGTAAGAAACAATGTTTTTATCGTGCCATTGAAACAAGCGCAAAGGCACGGCTATGACTGATAAAACATCCAAAATAAAATCTTCTTCACCAGTTACTGGATCATCTTCCCAAAGCAAGCCTGCTAAATTTATTCTTGTTCTTGTGACTATGGTAGTTGTGTTGGCTGCGGCAACAGTTGGGGGATATTATTACCTTAGTCACCAGATTGACCGACATGTTGAAGAGTTGAATGCTTTTTTAACATTCCATCTGCCTGGTGCGCAGGTGACGTATAAGTCTAAAAGTCCTGAAGTATTTAGCAAAGCCATAAGGTTTGAAGGATTGGATGTAACCTATCAGGGGCAAACGGTTTTCGCTGCTGATGCGGTGAGGTTTTCTGATATTAGATCTAAAAACCCTGAACACATTGAGTTTCATGTAGATGCGCAAAGCTTTTTCTATGATTTTAAATCCTTTATTCAAGCGCATAAGGAAGTTGTTCAAAATAGCCAGAAAGAGTTGATAGAAGATACTTTGGACGCCTTCCCAGAAATGCGGTCTACTTTAGCTGAATTAAGGATGGATTTTAATTTAGATACTGCAAATGATATTTTTCACATTGCAAATTTTTACGGCCTTGATAACGAAATTAGGTTGGGTGAATTACAACGGGTATTGGAATTTGACGCGCTAACAATTGAATCCAAATTTACTGATACTTTTAACGGGGAAGGGACATTTAATTTAAATAATTTTACGGCCTATGATAAGGGCTATCTTGAAGATGCAGAATATGCTGACCTGGAATTCGTGCTCTATTCCATCGACGATGGAGCGCAGTACGGCTTTGAAAAGTTTGCATTACATTTAGGAAATGAAAAAGGCGCTACAGAGGAGGCTTTTTCTTTTGATTCTATGGATATTTCTAGCAATGTGTCCTTCAAGGAGTATTTTGAAGACCCAAAAGCCCTTAAGCTTAAAAATGATTTACCGATTCCCACAGATCAATCTTTAATGGTTTCCGGCTTCAAATTTAAGATCCCGGACTTAGAAAATACCAAGGTTTTTAAAGATGCAGGATATGATTTTTTAACCGGTAATTTAAATAGTAGTAGCAAAATTAATCCCCAGGAAAAGGCCATGAACTGGGGTTTTAAAATTGTTTTTGATCAAATGGGGGAATTTTCTCTTGGCTTAAATTTGAGCAATATGGACT
>JANQSM010000120.1 GCA_028284025.1 Alphaproteobacteria bacterium
TTTGTCGCCCAGAGCTGACTATACTCTTGAATGGCAGCTCCCAAAACTTCCTGCACGGATCGGCCATTGTCTTGCCGCTGCCAACCAACGTAGGGTGTCCCGTCATATTCCAGTGTCAACTTGTAATGCATCAGGCCAAAACCTCTTTCGGTTTAATGGGATAGCCACGCAAAAACTCTTCTGCTCCCATGGGGCCTTTTCCGGGGCGTTGCAATTCCAGAATCTGCAAAGCATCTTCACCGCATGCCACAATTAATCCTTCCAGAACTTCACCGGGCGGACCACTGCCTTTCACAACAGCCGCTTTCAAAACTTTTATTCGGTTTTTTCCGTGATGAAAAAATGTTCCCGGCCAGGGATCAAAGGCACGAATCTGACGTTCCAGTTCTGTTGCCGGTTTTTGCCAATCCAACCCCGCCTCTTCACGGACCAGTTTTTGGGCATAGGTCACCCCTTCTTTGGGTTGAGGATCCCCTTTCACATCGGGGATCTGATCCAGTACTTGTAAAATCATTTTTGCCCCTAAAGCTGCCAAAGAGTCATGCAACGTCTGGCCGGTCGTTGTCGCTTCAATCGGTACCTGCTCTTGCAAGATCATGTCTCCGGTATCCAACCCTTCATCCATTTGCATAATGGTAATACCCGTCTGATGATCCCCTGCCTGAATTGCGCGATGAATGGGTGCGGCTCCCCGCCAGCGCGGCAAAAGGGAAGCATGAATATTCAGGCATCCATGCTTGGGTGCCTCTAATACAGGCTTTGGTAAAATCAAACCATAAGCTGCTACGACGGCAACATCCAGATTCAAATCCTTAAACTGAACCTGATCATCAACCGACTTAAGAGAGGCTGGCGTAAATACAGGAATTTTAGAAGATTCCGCCAACACGTGAACGGCTGTTTTTTGTTCTTGTTTGCCGCGGCCTGCCGGTTTGGGAGGTTGAGAATAGACTGCTACCACATTATGTGCGGATTCAATCAGTGCCGAAAGCGCTGGACATGCGAAATCAGGACTTCCCATAAATGCTAGTCGAAGGGTTGTTGTCATAGGCTTTTAAAATTACCTTTTTCTGATTCACGGGTTGCTTTGATCTTTTTGACTTTGCGCATAATCATGTCCCGTTTTAACCGTGAAATATGGTCAACAAACAAAATCCCGTTCAGATGATCCAGCTCATGCTGAATGCACGTGGCTAATAAACCACCCGCCTGAATTTCTTGTAGCGTATTATTCTGATCTAGATATTTAAGTTTGACTTCAGCCGGGCGGACGACTTCAGCTATTTGACCCGGCAAAGACAAACAGCCTTCTTCATAAGAAGAGTCTTCTTCAGATGTCCAGATCAGTTCTGGATTTGCCATCATCAAGGGATTGGGGCTTTCTTTTTCATCTGCTTCATCCGCCACATCCATCACCATTACCCGCTTGGCAAGGCCGACCTGGTTTGCCGCCAGACCAATACCTTGGGCATCGTACATAGCTTTGAGCATATCTTCCATCAACGCTTGAATGGATGAATTTACCTCTGAGATTGGCTCAGCTGTAGTGCGTAAAATGGGATCCGGGGCGATAATAATGTCTAATTTGCTCATTTTATCCCTATTTTGTTTGTGTTTTTTGCTGATACATCATAAATCACCATCGACGCAGGTCAAGCATTCCGCTACACTGGGTGGATGGGTACCATAGAAATTTTACTAATTACACTTATTTTATTAATTGTATTTGGGGGCTTCCTGCTGTTTTTACAATTGCGCTCTCCCAAAAAAGGTTCTGTATCGGAATTAACTGGCCGCTTACAAACCATGGCTGAAACGCAATTGAACCTGCAAACTACTTTAAGTGACCAACTGCAAAAACAAGAACGAGAATTATCCAAAAAGCTGGAAGAACGTCTGGCGGATGTCTCTCACAAAGTAGGAGAAAGCTTAAATTCTAACGTTCAGCAAACTCAGAAAAATCTGACTGAATTAAAAGAGCGTCTGGCGGTAATTGATACTGCCCAGAAAAATATTACCGATCTTTCCACCCAAATGGTCAGTCTACAGGATATTTTGTCCAATAAGCAAAA
>JANQSM010000129.1 GCA_028284025.1 Alphaproteobacteria bacterium
CTAGCACCTGACGAGAGTGAGGAACCGGGAAATATTGGAACATGCCACTTGGGTCATCATACACCAAACGTGGCTTTGGTTTGCCATCTGGTGCAACAAATTCTTTCTTATCGCCCCGAATACCATCCGGGCCAGCATCAACAAGCCTTATATTCTCATCCCTTGAGATCAGTTTCTTCAATTCTGCTACAAGCTCCTTACGCTCCTCTGAAGAAAACTTTTGACCATCTTCATGTTCAGCGATCAGCAATTCAATGCGCAGATCCTGCAATAGCTGCTCTCTCTGTCCAGGGTCCAGAGCTTTTCTATCTCCACTTTTCTCACGATTCAGGGCTTCTTCCAGTTCCTGAAGAATTTGCTCAGATTCAGCTAACTTCACATCATCTTCACCTGGATACCACTTGCCACGTGCCAGCATCGGCTTGCCACCAAATTGTGCCGGCTTACGAACAGGAAGTGCTTCGCCTTCCTCAACACCGCCATCTCGCTCTGCCAGCATAAATGGATTGGTTTCATGCATTTCGACTGATCCGGTATTCGGGTCCTGATCCCCAAAAGCTTGCTTAATAAACTCATTCAAGTCCTCTGGTTGATCATCCGTGACCTGAAAGGGCGTTTTTCCCATGCTAGAAGATCCGGGAAACAAACCGTCTATATAGTCATCTTTGTTTGCATAGTGACGAGGTTGCTCAGTCGGTAGACCCTGCACATAGCTGGGCTGCCCATCAGCAAACTTGTCATTAAGACGGGTTGGAGACTTGTCAAACATTTCCGTTGGGACATTATCATAGTCTGTCCCACGTGCGCGCGCCAAAGCCCGATCAGCACGGAAATAATCATCACTTTCGTCAAATAACGCCCGGCGAGTTGTATTCCGCACCCGGCCAAAATCAGTCACAACCCCATCCATTTCATGAATGGTTGGAGCTTGCGCCACATCCGGCATTGCAGGCTCACGTTCACGCATGGCTTGGCGTACTTTCGACATTGCCCGGCGTGTTACATCACGACCATACCCCTGGTCTCCATCCTTATATTTCCCATGCACCATATCATAATCAGGCAATCCCGGGTATTCACTCATACGTGTGTGCCCACGGTTGCTTAAAACATCCTGGTACATTACCATTTCCTGACCATCAGCAAACTGATCCCTTAAAGGATGCCGCTTTTGATGCTGGTTAGGGGTGCCGGGCTTTGCTTCCACCATTTGAGGTAAACCATCATGCGGACGCATATCGTTGTCATAAATTGGCAGCTCCCCCATTTGTGGAGGATAAATCGGAGAAGATGCTACCTTACGTGCCGGGTATGGTTCCAACTGGCGATGCTCAGGCTGTTGTGGTGCTGGTAAATAGTCCGTTGTCTTTTTTAAGGTAGTCCGCATTTCAGGGGGAGATACATCCTGGGGAATCACATCGTAAATAGGTACTGGCTCTCCGGGTGTGGGTTTCTCAAAATAGCCGCTGACCTGATCATACCAGTTCGGATCATCATGGGTCGCAACACGCTTTGCTTTACGCGGCTGTCTTAAAACTTCCTGACGTACAATTTGTTGTTCTCCACCAAAAAAGTCCGTCACGTCAGCATACCACCCCGGTTCTGCGTTTTGCGCAGGCACTGAAGAAAATGGAATGACCAATAAGGCAAGACAGAAAAAAAGAAACTTCTTCGCTGCGTTTGTGATCAGACTGGTATCGTAACGTTCAATAACCATGGATGGACTTTCTTTTAAGATTGGACACCAAAAAGTACTAAGTTGCGTAGTTATGCAACATCATACTACCAAGTTTAATTTTAAGATATATGCCGGTTTTCAAACAGTAAAATTTATGGTCTAATGCACATGTTATCCACACTGAACAAGGGGAACCCCAACAATGACTGCATCTGCGAAGAAGGCCAAAATGTCTGACAAAAATAGCAAAAAATCATCCAAACCAACAGGCGAAAATGACAACAAAACAACCAAGCTACCTGATCCGGTTGCCCTGGCCCAAATTCTGGCGCGCGTAACCGAACAAAGCCAGCGTATTGTAGCAGAATATCTCTCAAAATACGGCGCGCACAGCAAGGATGGAAATTTTCAACTTGATGTGAATAAAATCAAGGATGAGGGCCTTGGTATGGGAGACCCTGCCAACATTGGAAAAGCCTTTTTTGATTTGGGTCAAAAGATGATGGAAGACCCGGTTAAAATGTACCAGGCACAGTTTAATCTCTTTAACCAATACACTGAGCTGTGGGGCACTACGATCAAAAAAATGATGGGAGAAGAAACCCGTCCAATTATCCAGCCTCCACAAGGAGACCGGCGTTTCAAACATGAAGACTGGGAAGAGAATGCCTGGTTTGATTTCCTGAAACAAGCTTACCTTTTAACGGCGAAAAGTATTCAAGACAGTGTGTCAAACGTGAAAGGCCTGGATGCAAAAACAGCTCATAAAGTTGACTTCTACACACGCCAGTATATTGATGCCCTTTCCCCGTCCAATT
>JANQSM010000143.1 GCA_028284025.1 Alphaproteobacteria bacterium
TGTGGCCGCAGCGGCTCAGATTTCATCATTAGATTATTTAGGGGACGTAGACTGGACCGGCCACCGGGAAGCCAAAAACTGGTATGCCAAAGTGAAATCCCGACCAAGTTTTCGATCTATTCTGGCGGACCATATTCCCGGGATGCCACCACCACGGCACTATGCTGATCTGGATTTTTAAGATTTATGTCTTAGCGTTGCCGCGCAGGAAGCACAGATTGTGGCGAAACACTATCCCCTTTAAGAGAAGAGTCTGGCAGTTGAGTACTTGCATTTCTCAACTCGATCTGCTCCATCACTGCACCAAGGACAGACAAAATGTTCAAAACAGCCGCGAGTCCAATTAGACCATTGACCAGCCGCATCCCTGGATCGCGGTTGAGTTCCCGCATTGCTCTCTCACCTGGTGTTTCATCTTCGTCAGCAAAGGCGATCATTCTTTTTTCTTTCTAGCGATTTTTACCATTGAGTACATTGTAAAGCTGAAATTTATCAACTTTAACTGGATCTGATTGAGCTGGCAAATCAGGTGTGTCCTCCATTCGTAATTGATGCAACGTATAGGGAGAGGGTGGTACTGCATCCGTACTGTCCGCACGGGGCATGCCATATCCTACTATTCCTGCAATAGCCGAGAGGGTTATTGTCAATACCACAGCCGGAAAAAAAGCAGGATGCGCCATAATCCCTGAACGCTGGTTGGATGCAACATAATGCGTTTGAAAAAGGTCAGCAGGAACCTCGCCCATAGGCTCGCCTTCGATTCGAACTTCAACTGTTTCTGGCTGATCCATTCTCATTTTTAGCCTTTCTAGAACCTTTCTTTTTCTAACACCGTTCTAAAGCTGCCCGACGCCGGTAGATAGAAATCAGATCCAGTGAAATTGGTTCCGGAGAATCAACTTCATGCCAGTACTGTTGAATTGTTGGTGCCTCATTTTTTGGAAAGTAGCCTGATTTTGGCTTATCAAAATATTCAAAAATTTCATCTCTATGTTCTGCAAAATTTTCCCGCAAATAGTCAACATCATGCGTACCTAGAACTGCCAGCGGCTTAAAGGAGTCAGGGTCCCCCTCTTTTTCAAATTCACCCTTCACTACCACCACTTCATAAAGGCCTGTAATGATATTTTGAGTAAGAAAAACCCACTGAACATGGCCGTACTCATCGGCATTAGAAAAATCTCCTAGAGGGAAGCCGTTAGCGTTAACACTCTCCATGTCAACAACTGCTGGAGTTTGCGCTTCTTGACGGGTTAATTGATCCTTGCGAGCTTTACGCAACATTGGACCCCCGATTACTCCTACTAAAAGAGAAACAATAGCAAGAGTAATAACGAGATCTGGTCCACGGTAGTGCCCTGTGCGAGTCGCTTGGGGTGTGTACCCACTATTATTCGGATGCCCTGCCATATTATGTTCCTTTATCTGTTAAGCGCGGGCTCGACCTTGAACCAAAGCAGCCGTTGGTACTGCCGGCGTGCGACGGCGGGGTTCAGCAAGCAGCCCTTGGAAAACCGGGCTGGTAAATATTTCTTTCATATAACCTTTAATAGTCCGAGCTTCAGAGTTCCCAATTTCCAAAGTGTCTCTGGTTCTTGTAAAATGATGTTGAATATCACCTCTTAAATGTGGACAATTTTGTAAAATGAAGGCGCCACTTTTATTTTCAACAATTCTTGTAGGCTCAAAAGTGCTTCGGTCACCGTCATTCAAAAATTTCCCTTCTACCACGGCGATTTCAAATTCACCATGAACAATATTTTGAAACATCACCACACAACGATCCTGATCTTTAGAGCTATCCAGAACCATACCGTTGCGACGAATGCTGATTAAATCAACCTCCTCAGGGTTGGTTGCATGCAAATTAAAAAAGTCAATTTCCGGCTCTACTTGTTGTGTCCGTCTTTTTTTCTCCTCCTCATTCTTTTTAATAAATTGAGGAAGGACAATGGCTGTCAATATTCCAAGAATTGCTACGACGACTATTACCTCAGCGAGCGAAAATGCCGATCGCATCAGGGATGGTTTGAGGGGGCTTTGTTCCGCCTGGGGTTCATCTAAAACTGTATCTGCCATAATACCTTGCATCCATAATTGTTTTAATATGGCGCAACAGTATCCCTTTTAGATTATTGCGTCAAGCGCATATTGCAGGCGGGCTAAATCTTGATCCCGGCTCAGGCGATGTTCCCCGTCTTTGATCAATTCTACCGTTACTGCATCTGATTTGACTTTAGCACAAATCTCCAGCGACACATGATAATCTACTGCTGCATCCTGCATGCCGTGAATCAGGTGTATCGGGCAGGTGATGGGAATCTCTTTGTCCAGCAAAATATTATGTTCCCCATCGTCCAGAAGCTTTTTGGTAATACGGTAAGGATCCTCATAATCGGAAGGTTCCACATACATCCCTTTTTCTTCCAGATCCCGGCGCGCGGTGTCATCAAAACTATCTTGCATGCGCCGCGTAAAATCTGGAGCCGAAGCGATACCAATCAACCCGGCAACCCGATCCAGACGCTTGAGAGCTAACAACAGCATAACCCATCCGCCCATAGAAGATCCCACCAGAATTTGCGGCCCTTTTGTGACATGATCCAGAATCTGCAACGCATCATCTGTCCAGTCAGAAA
>JANQSM010000179.1 GCA_028284025.1 Alphaproteobacteria bacterium
TCCAAAGCTTGATCCAGTGTCAAAGTACGGATGTCCCGCAGCTCACCACGCGGCACGATGACAGGAATCAAACTGTTCTGACGTTCAAACCCACGCCAAACAGAAAGCCATAGATTACCTTCTTCCCATAATCTAACACCCCCATTGCGTTGCTCATAAACAGGGATAACCAGCAAAGGTTTGCTTTGAGTTTCCGCATAATCCAATTTATTGAACTTTAAAAATTCACGCACCGCATCCGGGTTAAAATTAACTGTTAAGTTCCCGATATAGCGAACATTAGAGGTCTTTTCCTTGTTTATCTCTAAACTTTGCACATAAATGCCTGGGTCTTTTACATCCAGATCCTCAACCAGCGCGTAATCTTGCACCAAAATCAATTTTTTCAAGAGCCGCTTAAAGGCTTCTTCCTGCCCTTGATCCAAGGCCTGTTGACGTGCTTTGGCTGCTGTAGTAGAGGTAACATCAACATTAACACGATCCACAGTAAAAACAGCTGCTTGAGCTGAAAAGACGGGAAAAGTCAGCAAAAACAGAATCAATACACAAAATATTTGTTTTTTATTGAAAAGAATTGTTGTCATTCGTCTAAAAATCTGGCTATTTTCTGGCATCTTTGCTGTAAAAGTCTGCATGGATAAAACGTGAATGGAGTTATACGCAACTTTTAACACAAACACAAGGCCTATCAGGCCAGCAAACGACCAGAAGAAGTAAAGAAGAGGGAAAGAAGATTATGAGCGCATCAAAATATAAACAAGCCGGTGTAGATATTGAAGCTGGTCAAACCTTAGTCGATAACATTAAGCGTTTTGCAAATGCCAGAAGAACTGATGGGGTAAGCTCAGATATTGGTGGGTATGGTGGAGTCTTTGAGCCCAAAGCCGCTGGATTCAAAGACCCATTACTGGTTTCAACGTGTGATGGAGTGGGAACAAAACTGCGATTAGCCATTACCACCCAAAAACATGACACCATCGGAATTGATCTGGTTGCGATGTGTGTAAACGATCTGATCGTCCAGGGTGCCAAGCCACTTTTCTTACTGGACTATGTCGCCACCGGGCGACTGGACATTGGCATTGTCCGTGAAATCATTGCAGGAGTTGCCGCTGGTTGTAAGCTTGCTGGTTGTACGTTGCTTGGGGGGGAAACCGCCGAGATGCCAGGTCTTTACCAGTTAGAAGATTACGACCTGGCAGGCTTTGCCGTTGGAGCCGTTGAACGTGAAAATCTGATCACCGGACAGGACATTACCCCAGATGATGTGATTATTGGGATTGGATCTTCTGGTGCACATTCCAACGGATTTTCTCTGATTCGCAAAGTCGTGGCTGATCAAGATCTGGAATATGATAGCCCTGCCCCATTTATGCTGGATATTCCCCTGGGAGAAGCCCTATTGGCCCCAACCAAAATTTATATCAAAACATTGCTACCGCTAATTGAGAAAAAACTGATCAAGGGTATGGCTCATATCACTGGCGGTGGATTAACGGATAACCTGCCACGGATACTGCCCAATGCCGTCACAGCAGAAATTGACCTGCAAAGCTGGCGCCTGCCACCTGTTTTCCGCTGGATTGCTGATAAAGGAGATGTATCAATTCCTGAAATGCTGAAAACTTTTAACTGCGGTATTGGAATGGCTCTGGTAATACCGAAAAACAAGGTCGGAGAAGTTGAAAAACGCCTTAAGGAAGTGGGAGAAGAAGCCTATCAAATTGGTAAGATTATCCCACGTAAGGAAAGCTGCACTGGTATCACGTATCAAGGTATGACGGATAGATGGCTCGCGTAAGGACAGCTGTTTTTGTTTCTGGAAGCGGGTCCAACCTGCAAGCCCTGATTGATGCCGCTGAAAACCCTGATTACCCTGCACAAATCGCTCTGGTAGTTTCCAACAAAAAAGAGGCTTATGCACTGGAGCGCGCCCGCAACGCAAATATCCCGGTTACTGTAATTGAAAATGAGCAAGAAGCCCAGCTTGCCATGCAAGAACATAATATTGAATTAATCTGTCTCGCCGGATTCATGAAAATCTTAAGTGCAGATTTTGTGAATGCCTGGAGCATGAAGATTCTAAATATCCATCCATCTCTTTTGCCTGCTCACAGAGGGCTGCACGCACAGCAACAAGCCCTGGATGATGGAGTGAAATTTTCAGGTTGTACAGTGCATTTTGTGACACCCGAAATGGATGCCGGGCCGATTATTGTTCAGGCTATTGTCCCAGTTTTACCAGAAGATACTTCAGAGATTTTAGCGAAACGCATTTTGGTACAGGAACACAAATGCTATCCGCTTGCCCTTAAGCTTGTAGCAGCAGACAAAGTCAGTGTTGCAAAAGACGCGGTGAAAATACAACAGCCCCATTTGATGGACGGCTTTATGATGAATCCTGTTGACTAATTTCATCATCGTCAAAATAATAACTCATAAAGGAGATACGCGATGGCATCTAAGAAAACCACCACCAAGAAGAAACCTTCTACTACAGCAAAAAAAGCGGCAACTAAAAAAACAGCAGCAAAAAAGTCTGTAGCTAAGAAGACAACAGCTAAGAAAAAGTCACCGGCGAAGAAGAAAACAGCAACCAAGAAACCTGCTGCTAAAAAATCTGTAGCTAAAAAAACAGTAGCCAAGAAAAAAGCACCAGCGAAGAAAAAAACAACAAGCAAAAAGTCTACTGCTAAAAAGACAACTGCCAAGAAATCAACCGTGAAATCTGTTACAAAGGCAAAGGCGAAAAAATCACCTACCGCAACAAAAGCTAAAGCAGCACCCCAAAAAGATTTAGGCTATAGCCCCATGGGGGACTACCGGCGGCGCAAAAAGACCTGGGATGAGTTTATTAAACTCTCCCGTAGATCTATTATTGCGTCACTGATTATTCTTGCCTTGATGGCAATCTTTTTGTTGTAAAAATATTAGCCGACGATTTCAAGACCACTGAAGAAAAAAGCGACCTCTTCGCGTGCTGTTTCTGGGGCATCTGACCCATGCACAGAATTTGCATCGATACTTGTGGCAAAAAGTTTACGAATTGTTCCTTCTGCCGCTTCCGCCGGGTTGGTTGCACCCATGATTTCCCGATTCTTGGCAATGGCATTTTCGCCTTCCAGAACTTGCGCGACAATCGGACCGGAACACATAAATTCACACAAATCATTAAAAAACGGACGTTCTTTATGAACCGCATAAAATGCCCCAGCCTGATCCTTGGTAAGATGAAGACGTTTCTGCGCCACAATGCGAAGCCCCGCATCTTCAAACATCTGATTAATTTTACCAGTCAAATTCCGGGCAGTTGCATCCGGTTTAATCAAAGAAAGTGTTTTCTCAATAGCCATTTTCTTTCCCTTCATGGTTAAATTGAGTTGGGGTTATAGCCGTTGACGGAACGGGACGCAACCTTTTATTTATGATTTTTTACTGTTGGCTTTTTGCTGCCATTGACCGGTCTCTGATTGTTGATAATAGATCAAATCAACCCCGCGGCTTTGCAGGTCTTTCCACCGTGACCGGGCGGCTTTAACTGCGTCTGCGTCACTGCCATCAAACATGTCCAGCACCTTATCATAGGCATCCATATTTTCAGGTAACGCGCCACTTACAGTAAGATAAACCTGCGAGGCATTTGGGTTTTCATCCTTTTCGGTCAGCCAGACGGATTGGATTTCCTCATGGCCACCCGATTGAGTCCCATGGGGTAAGAATGAATCCGGGCGGTAGGTCCACAAAAGTACATCTAATTCCTCCACCTGCATTTCATCTTTTGCGCGCACGACCACACGCAAATCCTTCTGAAGGATTTTTTCAAGAAGTTCTGGTAAGGCCCTTTCCAGGGGTTTGGTTTGTAAATGGTAGAAACTAACTTGCATTAAGGCCTATTATTTCTTCTCATATTCTTCCAGAATAAATTCATTTAAAACCCGTACACCAAAGCCAGTTCCACCCTTTGGCGCAATATCACCAGCTTTTTTCGACCACGTAACACCCGCAATATCAATGTGTGCCCAGGGAACATCTTCTTTTATGAAACGATGTAAAAAGGCAGCGGCTGTACAGCTTCCGGCCTCCCTGCCCCGTGAAATGTTGCGCATGTCTGCAATTTCTGATTCCAGTTGCTTGTCATAGCCTTCTCCAATGGGCATATGCCATAGCAGCTCACCCACTTTGCTAGAAACCCGGCACAGTTTTTCTGCCAGATCATCCCGGTTGGAGAAAACACCTGCATACTCACTGCCCAAAGCAATAATCATCGCCCCTGTTAAGGTTGCAAGATCAATAACTGCACGAGGCTTATATTTTTCCTGGGTGTACCAAAGGGCATCTGCCAATACAAGGCGGCCCTCAGCATCCGTATTGATGACTTCCACTGTTTGGCCGGAATAGGATTTAACAACATCACCTGGGCGTTGTGCACGTTCAGATACCATATTTTCCACCAAGCCGATGATTCCTACCACATTGGCTTTCGCTTTGCGTTTAGCCAGGGCATACATTGTCCCCACCACAACGCCGGATCCTCCCATATCCCATTTCATTTCTTCCATCCCGGCAGAAGGTTTGATGCTCACCCCGCCCGTATCAAAAGTCACACCTTTTCCAACCAGAGCGAGTGGACGTTTGGCTTCTCCCTTGGCGGAGGTATTGCCATTATATTCCATGCAGACCAGTCTGGGTTTTTTCTCACTCCCCTGTGCAACCCCCAGCAATGCACCGAAACCAAGTTTCTTCATCTGTTTTTCATCCAGGACACTTACCTTAATACCAACAGCCGAAAGCTCTTTGGACACGCGCTTGGCGTAAGATTCAGGGTGCAAAACATTAGCCGGCTCTGAAATCAAATCCCGGGTCAAAAACACCCCTTCGCGTACCGCATCCAGAACCTTATAGGTTTTCTTGGCCTTATCATCACTGGCCGTTGCAAAAGAAAGTTTGGCAAGATGCGCTTTGGCATCCTCTTTTTGCTTGGTTTTGTAAATATCAAACCGATAGGATTTTAAAGCAGCGCCATGTCCAAGATACGCAGCCAGGTCCGCCTCTGAAATACTTGATCCTTTAGCTGCATCCACCATAACCGTGACCTCTTTAAGAGCAGCCCCATTCACACAGTCATAAATTTTACCGCCCAGATCGGTTGCTTCCTTATGGGTCAATTCCCCTGGTTTGCCAAATCCAAGCAAAACCACAAAGGCATAATCCATCCCCATGGGGGCAGGAATCACCACTCTCTGGCCGCGTTTACCTTTAAATCCGGCAGAGGCAGTCATGGCTTTTTTCAAGGCACCTTTTAATTCCTTATCCAATGCCTTGGCAGAATCTGAAAATTTTCCGTCCTCAAAGCAAGCAACGACAACGGATCCGGTTTTAGGAAGTTTATGTTTTGTGAAACTAATTTGCATTCTGTGAATCTCCGATTATAAAGAGAGGAATATTTTATATAGTATCTTGCAGTTTCAAATAGAATTTACAAGAGGCAGCGTTAAATTCATTAACAAGTTTATAAGTTATGTTTCAAATTGACCGATATATTTTCCGCCAGCTTTTTATTGCTTTCAGCTTGGTAACCATATGCCTGGTATTGATAATCTGGCTTAGTCGCTCTTTGCGGTTTATTGACTACATCGTGAACCGCGGTGTATCGTTGTCTTTATTCGGATATTTGACATCTTTGCTACTGCCCAGCCTGCTTTACGTTATTTTTCCGCTGACCTTGTTTACAGCTATTTTGTTTACCTATAACCGAATTTCAAATGACAGCGAACTGGTAGTCAGCTTTGCAGCTGGCATTAGCCCAATGAAAATTGCCCGGCCTGCATTAATGTTGGCAGGTATTGTGACAGTCTTTGCCTATTTCCTGAGCCTTTACCTGATTCCTGTAAGCTATCGCACTTTTAAAGACTTACAATTTGAGATCCGAAATAACTTCTCCATAACCTTGCTGGAAGAAGGTACGTTCTCAGAAGTTGCCCCGGATATTACCGTTTATGTGCGAGAACGAAAATCAAACGGGGAATTGGCAGGTATTCTGGTGCAGGACAATACCAACGAGCAAAAACCGGTTACTATTATTGCGCAAAGCGGTGCCGTAGTTGAAACCGCTGCCGGGCCGCGTATTTTGGTTGTAAAAGGGCACCGGCAAGAACGAGACAAAGCAACAAACAAATTATCATTACTTTATTTCGATGAATATACGCTTGATCTGAACCAAACGGAAGAATATACCGGTGGGCGCTGGCATGAACCACGGGAACGATTCCTAAGATCCTTGCTATCCCCCGGTACCTCTAACCACAATGATATAAAGTACCGCCAGGAATTAATCGCTGAAGGCCACGCGCGGCTTGTGAACCCACTTTATAACCTGAGCTTCGCCCT
>JANQSM010000197.1 GCA_028284025.1 Alphaproteobacteria bacterium
CCCCAAAATGGAAGAAGCCCCTGCCAGGTGGAGGGCAAAAATCGCCATATCAACAGAAGGGCCAGGGTGATAAAGTTTGCTACTTAGTGGTGGATAAACGGTCCAGCCGGTTCCGGCACCTTCTCCTACAAATGCGGATGCTACAAGCAGCAAAAATGCTGGTACGATCAACCAAAAAGAAATGTTATTCAAGCGTGGAAAAGCCATATCTGGCGCCCCGATCATAATCGGCACAAACCAGTTTCCGAACCCGCCGATCAAGGCGGGCATCACCACAAAGAAAACCATAATCAACCCATGGGCGGTGATCAAAACGTTCCACATCTGGCCATCCCCTCCCAGAATCTGGGCACCTGGTTGCTCCAGCTCCATGCGCATAATCACAGAAAATAATCCACCGATGATCGCAGCAAAAATCGAGAAGACGATATAAAGCGTCCCGATATCCTTGTGGTTGGTTGAAAAAAACCAGCGACTGAAAAAGGCAGGTTTGTGATCGGCCATTGTTGTGTTTCTCCTACTGTAGGGCTGTCAGGGCAGTTGCAATTTTTTCATTATGAGAGTTGGAATCAAAATCAGATCCATCAGCAAACTCAACTTTGGCGCGCTCTACCCAGCGTGCGAAAGCGTCCTTTGAAACCACTTTAATTGTAATCGGCATGAAGGCATGACCGGTTCCGCAAATCTCAGAGCATTGACCGTAATACGTACCTTCTTTTGTCGCCTTAAACCACGTTTCATTCAACCGACCAGGAATAGCATCCTGCTTCACGCCAAATTCAGGGACGGCCCAGCTATGAATTACATCATTTCCTGTAACATACACCCGAACCACTGTATCCACCGGCACAACAACCGGGTTAGTCGTTTCCAGAAGACGGCGTTGGCCAGGCTTCAGATCCTCATCCAGAATCATATAAGAATCAAAATAGAATCCACCGTGATCAGGGTATTCATAGCCCCAATACCACTGATAACCGGTTGCCTTGATGGTCATTTCCGGATCAGGAATTTGTTCAGCGAAATACAACAATTTAAAGGACGGTACAGCAATAACCACCAAAATTAGAACCGGTACCGATGTCCAGATAATCTCTAACAAAACATTGTGCGATACCTTGGATGGTGTCTTGTTATTTTTATGATGAAACCGGATGCTGGCATAAATCAACAGCAAGAAAACAAAAATGGAAATGCCAAAAATAATTATCAGCAAAAGGTCATGGAATTCAGTGATTTGTTCTTTAACCACACTGGCGGAATCTGGCAAGTTAATTTGCCAGGGCTTCGGAAACGCCGTTTCATCCGCTTGTGCGCCGGAAGCTCCCAAGTACAAAAATAATGCTAGTAAAACGTTTATAAATTTTTTCATGATCTTCATAAGTCTTAACCCCAGTTTTGAGTAAGATCAATAGAATGTTTGATCTTCAGTTTTATAACACACATAGTGTGTGGCACAGTAGAAATTTAACCCTATATATACAAAGAAAAATTTATATTTGTAATTTCGAGACACTTTGCCACACTCAAAGCAGATAAGAAAGCTATTACCCCTATGAAAGCAGACACCTTTTTCTTCGACCAAACTGACCTGGAAGCTAACAAAACCAGCTCCTTTGTTGCCGATACTTTGCAAGACGCCGACGACGGAGAACTTTACCTGCAATATGTAGAGTCCGAAGATATTGTCTTTGATGACGGCAGAATTCGTTCCTCTTCTTTTGACACAACGCAAGGTTTTGGTTTGCGCATGGTGTGTGGTGAATCCACGGGTTACGCCCATGCCAATGTATTCAACATGGATGCCCTTAGCCGAGCCGCCAAGGCTGTACAAGCGGTAAAGTCAGGGCATGCTGGCACCCTGGATGTCAGCCCAAAGATTGCTCAAAAACCTTTGTATGCGCCGGCTAATCCGCTTGGAGATCAAAGCTTTCAGGATAAAGTGGCGTTGTTACAACAGATTGATGCTTATGCCCGCAAAAAGTCCAATCAGGTGGTGCAGGTTTCCGCCGGATTATCAGGAGAATGGGATGTCATTAAAATTATCCGTCCAGACGGCTTTATGGCAGAAGATTTTCGCCCAATGGTGAGCTTACGGGTGTCTATTGTCACAACCGATGGAAAAATCCAGGAATCCGCCAACCATTCTGGAGGAGGACGCATTGGTTATGAAGACTTTTTTAAAGAAGAAGTCTGGCAAGCCTATGTGGATGAAGCTTTGCGCGGAGCACTTGTAAAACTGGAAGCAAAACCGGCTCCGGCCGGGGTTATGCCGGTGGTCCTGGGTTCAGGCTGGTGCGGTGTATTATTGCATGAAGCGATTGGCCATGGACTGGAAGGAGATTTTAACCGCAAAAAAACCTCAGCCTTTGCGGGCCTAATGGGTGAGCAGGTTGCTTCCAAAGGAGTAACGGTTGTGGACGATGGTACTTTGCCCGACAAGCGTGGATCCTTAACAATTGATGATGAAGGCACACCTTCAAACTATAACGTGCTGATAGAAGACGGCATTTTAAAAGGCTATATGCAAGACCGTTTGAACGCCCGGCTGATGGGTGTTCCTGCCACCGGCAACGGACGGCGAGAATCTTTTGCGCATTTGCCCATGCCCCGTATGACCAACACGTATATGCTTAACGGAGCGCACAACAAGCAGGAATTAATTGAAAACGTAGATCGCGGCCTGTACGCCGTTAATTTTGGTGGGGGCCAAGTGGACATCACCTCGGGCAAGTACGTTTTTTCTGCCACGGAAGCCTATATGATTGAAAAAGGTAAAATCACCTATCCAGTCAAAGGCGCAACCTTGATTGGCGATGGCCCAACAGCTTTGACCAAAATCCGTATGGTGGGCAATGATATGGCCCTGGATCCAGGGGTGGGAACTTGCGGCAAGGAAGGCCAGTCTGTGCCTGTCGGTGTCGGCCAACCCAGTCTTTTAATAGATGGAATCACCGTCGGCGGCACCCAAGGATAAGTTTGTCCTTTTTTCTCTTGACTTTATTTTCTTAAACGGATACATTACCGCAAATTCATAACAAGAGGCAGAAAATATGAGAGAGACACGATACGGATATACTTCTGGTGGCAATGAAAGATGGCTTCATCATGCTGCCGGCTTTACTCTTCTTGGGGTAATTGGACTTGCAGTTGTTTCCCCTGTTGTAGCAAAAACCTTTTTTCCCCAACGGGCGACACCATCTGTGCAACCTGATGGGACATCAAACCCTGGAGATATTCCGCGCCTTCTTACAGATGAAGAAAGGCAAGCCTGGGAAGCACGTGGAAAACTGATAGAAGAGATGATGCGGCTTAGAGAACAGCAGGATAGTGCGCCAGCAGATCCCGCCGTTACGACCCCGGAAAATCAAGAAAATCCAGAAACTGACGAAACTGAAGAGCTTTCTTTTAATCAAGAATTGAAAGCGTTTATGATCCTACAAGAAGGGCGCCGCTCTAAAGTTTACGAATGCGGTTCTGGGTGTTCCACCATCGCTATCGGCTTTAACCTGGATGCACAGAACAATGACGCGCAATTCAAAAAAGCCCTGGGATGTGACGATACGTTTCTGCAACAAGTTGCCAATGGTGCTCAATCATTGACGGATGACCAGATTGATGCCTTGTATCAAAGTGAAATAAAGGAAGTCACCGCTTTTTTACAGGAAAATGCGCCTGGATTTGAGAATCTGGCTGACCATCAAAAAATGGCCCTTATTTCTTTAACCTATCAATCACGGAAATATGTAGGCAAAGATATGCGCCGCTATTTACAAGAAGGTCAGATGGATAAGATTGTAGCAGAAATTCTGTATGGATGTGACAAAGACGGTGAGTATACTAATCGCCGCAACCGTGAAGCGGCGCTTTTTGCAGGTGTAGAAGATGTGGCGATGATCCGGGCTGGTTATCCAGCCAGTCTATTAGACGATGCACCAAGCCTGGCTCACTTGCAAAATACGGGTTCTAGCCGATAGAAGGCTTATCGGGTTTTCTTTTAAAAAATGCAAACAGCCGTTGAATAGGTCGGCTAACCTATTTCACTGTATTGAAAATCCGGTCGCCCGCATCCCCCAGCCCAGGCACAATATAGGCTTTATCATTTAAATGCTCATCCAGAGCTGCCAAATAAACCTGGCATTCAGGAAATTCTGCCTGGATGCGTTTTACCCCTTCCGGGGCCGCAATCAGGGACATAAGCTTAACCTTAGGCACTCCCCACTTTTTGACTACCTGTAATGTGGCACTCGCAGATCCCCCCGTTGCCAGCATAGGATCTACCACAATCACGACATCTGCCGGGTCATCCTCTGGTAATTTATTGTAGTATATTACTGGCTCCAGAGTTTCTTCATTACGATAAAGCCCCAAATGCCAGACTTCTGCCTGGGGCATCATATCAAGAACAGGGTCAACCATACCCAGGCCCGCGCGTAAAATCGGTACAATTGCCAGGCGCTGCGCCAGTTTTTGGGCTTTCATACCAGTCAAAGGAGTTTCAATAGAGGTTTCTTTTAAATTCAGGTCCCGCGTCGCTTCCACCAGCAACAGCTGTGTCAACTTGTTGGCTGTGGTACGAAACATCTGAGATGGTGTGTTTTTATCCCGCAAAATAGCCGTATGATGACTGGCCAGAGGGTGATCTAAAACAACAAAATTGGACATAAATACGCTTTCTTGCCTGTTATTCTGACGGGGGGATGCCAATGTCTTCATTCCATAATTCTGGACGTTCCCTGATCATGCGCTGCATCAAAGCAATGCAGCGTTCATCATTCAAGTTAATGACCTCAACCCCTTCCGCTTTTAGCCAGTCTTCCCGACCCTGGAAAGTAATATTTTCCCCAATTATAACGCGCGGCACTTTATGCAAAATAATGGTCCCGGTGCACATAGCGCACGGGCTTAAAGTTGACACGATGGTCAGTTCATGCCAGTCCCGACGGCGCCCTGCGTTACGGATACAGTCCATTTCACCGTGAGCTGTTGGATCCCCCTGCTGTACCCGCTGGTTATGCCCAGCAGCAACAATTTCCCCTGCTTTTGATAAAATGGCAGATCCAATGGGAATACCCCCTTCAGCCCAGGACTTTTCAGCCTGTTCAACAGCGGCATCCATACCACGCTTATAGATTTCCGTTTCCATCTCTCTTTAACTCCATTTTTTATCGCTTTTTTTCGCCAATTTCCAAGCATTATGCGGATTGAAGAAAAATTGTCTACATTTTCCTGAAAAATACAGAAAAAGGGAAAAATTACCCGGCAAATTCTGCCCAAAAAAGGCTAAAAAAAAAATTTAAAAATATTTTTGCACTGCATACAATTATGCTCTTCAAGTATAGCCTCAAAATATCCCTTTTGGCACAAAACCTGCATCTTCTTCGCACATGCACCATTAACACTTTATTGGGTATTAGGTACTAAAATTAAGGGAAAGCATAGAATGAAATTAGGTAAGATTGTTAAGAGAGGTGTAAACAGAATGCAGGATAGAGCAGATCGCAATATCTCTCCAGAACATGCAAGGGTCAAGCACATGCTTCGCTATGGCGTTGTGCTTGTCAATGCTTTGGGTGGGATGATGTACGCTTCTACCGCGCTTGCTTCCGCTGATTTACCGGTCCTGGACCAGGTTCAATCAGGCGAAGTATCTATTCAGGAAGCTGGCAAAAACATGACCATCAATCAAGCCAGCAAAAAAGCTATTATTGAGTGGGATTCTTTTAACATTGGACAAAGTAACAAGGTTGAATTTGTCCAACCTAACTCCAAATCCATTGCCCTCAACCGGGTTACAGGTAAAAATGCTTCAACTGTCCGCGGAAGACTGGATGCCAACGGGCAAATCTTCTTGATCAACCCGAATGGAATCATGTTCACCAATACAGCTAAAGTGAATGTAGGTGGCCTGGTTGCAACGACAGCAGATATCAAGGATAATGATTTTTTAAGCAATCAATTCAAATTTGAAGCCCCTGCAAAAGGGTCTTATGTCAAAAATCATGGAAAAATTACTGTAAAAGACGCTGGTCTAGCGGCCCTGGTTGCTGCTGATGTTGAAAACAAGGGCGTGATTCGTGCTGAACTTGGTAAAGTAGAGCTGGCATCCGGTGGTGCCTTTACCGTTGATTTATACGGGGACGGAAAAATTCAACTGGCCCTTGGCAAAAACAGCCTAAGCCGCATACAAAACAGTGGTCAAATCTATGCCCATGGGGGACAAGTTTTTCTAAGTGTTCATGCCTCTCAAAACATCGTCAATAATATCGTGAATACCAGCGGCATTATCGAAGCCCATGATGTGAAAAATGGTAAAGATGGTGTGATTGAATTGGTCGCACGCAATGTTCAGATTGGAAATAGACTAAAAGCCGATGATATTACCATCACCGCCAGTAACAAGATCACTTCTTCAAAAGACATTACAGCTTTTGATGATATCGTGATGACAGCGGCTACTGAGATTGATCTAAAAGGCAATATCATCGGGAATGACAAAATTGACATTTCTCTGACCAAGGGCGGAGATCTAAAAACAGCTAACATCACATCCCACACAGGTGATATTACAATCAACAATGGGGACACGTCTGGTGACAACCACATCAAAACCGGCAGCCTGATTGCCAAGGCTGGAAAAATTACGGTTACGGCAGAAGATGATCTGGATGTAAAAGGCAAAATTGAAGCCAAGGAAGACGTTAAATTTGTCTCCACCGAGGGTGACGTTAACCTGTCACAAGTTAAAAGCTATAAAGCCCAAGAAGACATTATTGTGAATGCCAAAGGCAATATCGTTCTTAAGAATGCCCGCGCTGACCAGGATGTGATTGCCGCCGCAGAAGGCAAAATCACCGGAGAAGGCAACATTACCGCAGGTCGTGATATTAAATTTACTTCGAGTAAAAATGCAATCGATGCCCGCAATGCCAGCTTTAACGCCGGGGACGATGCTTTCTTGAAGGCAAATTCTGACATCCGTACCAAAAATGTTACCGCACAGGATACCGTAAAAGTAGAAGCAACCAAAGGCGGAGACTTCTTGCTGGCTAATGTTACTTCCAAATCCGGCAGCGTAACAATTGATAATGGCGATACTTCTGGTGATAACATGATCCGCACTGGATCTCTTTCTGCTAAAGAAGGTAGCATCAAGGTTACAGCTGAAGATGATTTCGAAGCTCAAGGTAAAATTGAATCGAAAAATGACACCACCATCAAATCTCTGGAGGGAGACATCAACTTAAGAAAAGTTTCTAACTATAATGTTGATGAAGACTTAAACCTAAATGCCAAAGGCAACATCGTTCTTAAGAACGCCCGTGCTGACCAGGATGTGATTGCCACTGCAGAAGGCAAAATCACCGGAGAAGGCAACATTACCGCAGGTCGTGATATTAAATTTACGTCGAGCAAGAACGCGATTGATGCCCGCAACGCCAGCTTTAATGCCGGAGATGACGCTTTCTTGAAAGCAAACTCTGACATCCGCACTAAAAACGTTACCGCGCAAGACACCGTAAAAGTAGAAGCAACCAAAGGCGGAGATTTCTTGTTGGCTAATATCACATCCCACACAGGCGATATTACAATCAACAATGGGAACACGTCTGGTGACAACCACATCAAAACCGGCAGCCTGATTGCCAAGGCTGGAAAAATTGCAGTTACAGCAGAAGATGACTTTGAAGCCCAAGGTAAAATTGAATCGAAAAATGACACCACCATCAAATCTCTGGAAGGAGATATCAACTTAAGAAAAGTTTCTAACTATAACGTTGATGAAGACTTAAACCTAAATGCCAAAGGCAATATCGTTCTTAAAAATGCCCGCGCTGACCAGGATGTGATTGCCACCGCAGAAGGCAAAATTACCGGAGAAGGTAACATCACCGCAGGTCGCGACATTAAATTTACATCGAGCAAAAATGCAATCGATGCCCGCAACGCCAGCTTCAATGCCGGAGATGATGCTTTCTTAAAAGCAAACTCTGACATTCGAACCAAAAATGTTACCGCACAAGACACCGTAAAAGTAGAAGCAACCAAAGGCGGAGATTTCTTGCTGGCTAATGTGACATCCAAATCCGGCAGTGTAACAATTGATAACGGAGATACTTCTGGTGATAACACCGTGAAGGTTAATAACATCAAGGCTGTCAACGGCAGCATCAAGGTAACAGCCGAAGACGGCCTGACACTGGATCGTGATGCAATCGCAGGAAAAGATCTGACTTTAATTGCCCTGGAAAGTGATTTGAATCTTACTTCTGCGGAAAGACTTCAAAGTGGAAACAACATTACCTTTGATGCAGGCAACAAAAAACGCGTCATTCTTTCTAAAAACACCATAAACGCTGAAAAGAACGTAACGTTCAAAAATGAAGCCTATGTTTCCGGCAACACCACAATTTACAGTAAGGTAGGTACAGTGAACCTGCGTAATGGTCTGTCTGGAAATAACCATAAAACAAAATTGACAGTTAACACGCTGGAAAATAAGGCTCGTCTACCTGGAAGTCATGAAAAATTGACAGTAATACAAAAAACCCATGCCGCGCCGGTCGTTGAAGTAGACCAGGACCCTACTCCGGTAACACCACCGACACCAGAACCGGAAGTGGAAGAGACA
The DNA here is from genome assembly GCA_028284025.1 of Alphaproteobacteria bacterium. Classification (GTDB taxonomy): domain Bacteria; phylum Pseudomonadota; class Alphaproteobacteria; order JANQSM01; family JANQSM01; genus JANQSM01. The sequence continues at coordinate 8,633 of JANQSM010000197.1, forward strand.
CCTGTTGTTGAGATTCCTGTCATCATCAATCAACCAAGACCTGAAATCAGGGTAACAACTGCAGAAGAACGTGTTCTTTATGATCAAATTGCCCAGACGATTACGGTGAACAAAACAGTCCCAACATTCAAATCTAACCAAAACCCAATTACACAAACCGTACGAAGTTATAACCCAAGCAAAGGAAGTATAGGATCTGATAAACTGATTACCTTTGTACAACCTTCTGCGAATCTGGATCTAAAACCTCAAACACCTGATACCGTTGGACCAACTATCCCTTCCGCAGCCCCAAGTTCAAAAGCCGATTCAAAAACATCGACAAATTCAAACAACCCATTCCTGGATAACTCCTCTGAAGAGGTTGAAGAATCTTCCAATTCGGAAGAATAAAACCATACGCTTAAGAAGTAATGCTTAAAGATTTCCATAAATAAGGTGGTGCGCCAATTGCAATATCACTGATATGCATATTGTCGGCCTTGCCAATCCGGTCTTCCAACCGGGCAAGAGATTTTTGAACAGAGCGCGTTACCGCACCATGAAAAAAAGGATCTGCCAATGCTTTCCAGTCCAGAAAATCATGCTGCTTTAATATCGGAAAAGTCTTTTTTAAATCGGGTAAAAACAAAGCCCGCAAGTTAGGCTGTATATTTCCTGACTTGCTAAAACGGGAAAAAGTTTTCTCTATCGCCTTTAGTGTGCGTTTCTCATAATATTTTCGCAAGGCACTTTGATACCAGTTTTTAAATAGATTCTGGGCAGCTGTTATTTCTTTGGTACCGGCCTCTACATCTCGCTGGTATGCCTTGGCCAACCACCGCCAGTCCGGCGATAACATCGCACCTTTCCATGCCATAACATCACCGTGTTTTTGTAACCGCCAGGATGCCCGAATAGCTTCCGTAGCGGCTAAAGCTTCCAAAAATAACATCAAGGTCACCTCACCCTGTGCGTCCAACATAACCGGAATTTGACCCTTTTTTTGAACTGGCATTAAAAACAGGCCGTGTAAATCCTGATAAAAATGCATCAACTCGTGCAACCAGGTATGGGATATAATTGCTAAACCAAAACGGTTAGAAAATTTAAATTCTGCAAGTAAATCGCCGTGCTCAACCTGTCTTAAAAAAGATTCTTGAAAGGCTTTGGATCCTGTATCAACTTCTGAAGCTACTGAAATGCCATAGGGGTGATAAGATCCAGCCTGCCCCCACCATTTAAACAAAATTTGGTAGCCGAATTTTTCCAGCTCCTCCATCACTGAGCAAAAAAAGGCATCCTTGCCAACCAATTGCACAAGAGCTTCCTGCCAGCAAGATTTGTGTTTTGTGATCATGTCCCCATGCTAATAGCATTTAGAGAACAGAGCTACATTTTTTAAAAAGAGGGTTTTTTATTGTATACTTCCGCGGCACCTGCTACGGCGTAAAAATGCCGCTGCAAATAAAGGATCAATGCCAAAGGGAGAAGGTTTCCTTCCCAAAGGCGTGTGATAGTTTGCGGCACCTGCAGCAGTCTGATTACCCGTCGAAGCTGATCCTCCGCCTCTGTTACCAGATTGAGGTTTTAATTCAGCAGCGAAATGAGAATTTAAGCCTGATACATGAACTATCCCACCTTCTTCTTGCAAAGCTTGACCTTGAGAAAGAACCCAGTGAGAAAGAGGACTGATTAGTTGGGTTGCACACACCCGCTTCAGGTGCCGTGCCCCAAATTTTTCACAGTATCCCTCTTCCACAAGACCTTGTCTTGCTTCGGGAGATATTTCAAGGCCAACCCCCCAACGTTTTTGAAGACGTTCACCAATAGCCGTTACTTCACGATCAACCAATTGCTCTATGACTTCCTGGTTTAATGGCTCATAGACCACCCAACCATTCAACCGATTAAGAAATTCAGCAGGAAAAACACGCTCTAACATTTCAGCAGGTACGTTACTGGACATTAAAATAATGGTATTTCTGAATGAAACTGTACGGCCCTTACCATCAACAAGTTCCCCTTCTTCCAGCACAGGAAGAAGAAGGTCGAATACATCTGGATGCGCTTTTTCAATTTCATCCAGCATAAGAACGCAATAAGGCTGCCGCCGGATAGCTCCTGTTAACTGCCCTTCTTTATCGTAACCAACGTATCCAGGGGGTGCCCCTACAAGCCTGGAGACAGAATGAGATTGCTGAAAGTCCGACATATCAATACGAACAAGAGCTTCTTCTGTACCATGCATAATTTCAGCTGTTGCCCGTGCTGTTTCAGTTTTCCCGACACCAGTTGGCCCCAGAAATAGAAAACTTCCCAAAGGTTTTCTGGGATCCTGTAAACCAGCTTTTGCGCTGATAATACCATCTGCCACCTTATGAGTTGCTTCGTCTTGCCCCAAAACATGCCCAGGCAATTGGACCTTAAGATCAAGAAATTTCTCTGTATCATCTTTCTTCAAGAAGGAGGGGTCCAGATTTGCACTGATAGCAACAGTTTCAATAACTGTATCTATGGTCAATACATTTTCATCTCCTATTTTTGCGCGCGCACATGCAGCATCAAGCTGTGTCAAAGCATTATCGGGCTGATGCATATTTGGTAAATAACGACTTGTAAGCTCAACAATTTGAACCAGTACTGCATCTGGAATTTTCACCCCATGATGATCTTGGAATCCGGCTTTTGACCCTTTTAAAATTTCTATGGTTTGCTCTGTCGTTGGAGGATCAATAGTAATGGTTTGGAATCGGCGATCTAACGCACCATCACCCTGAATATCTCTAGCGTACTCTTCCTGGGTTGTTGTGCCAACAACAAACAAATTACCCTCTGTCAGGTAAGGTTTTAGAAGCTGACCTGCACCAGGCGTCCCGCTTGCTGCGCCCGCTACAAGAGCGGCATGAATTTCATCCATACAAAGGATAATCTTTTCACCCGCCGCGTTGCGCTCTGCAACCCCTTCAATGATGGGGAGCAGAATGCCCTCAAAACCCCCACGGAACATAGCTTGAGGACCGCTGTTCATAGCATTTAAATCAATTGTGAAAATCCTGCTCCCCATAAGGGTATCGGGCACATTACCATCCGCAACGACTTGCGCTAGACCCCCAAACAAAGCTGTTTTTCCCACACCTGGTTCCCCGATAAGAAGTGGGTTGCCCCGATTCCGCTGTAGCAGAACTGTAATCATTTGATCAATTTCACTCTGACGGCCAATAACAGGAGATACCCCTCCTTCTAAAGCAGCCTTGGTAAGGTCTTTTCCATATTTCTTCAGAAGTCCCTCAAACCGTTCATCACTGATCTTAAAACCTTTATCGTTACCTTTACCCTCCTCCTCTTCAACACTTTCCTGGGCCTTAGTGACCAGATCCGGCAATTCATCCAACTTGTTTTCTTCAATCCCTGCAGTCACAAAAAGTGTGCGAATTTCATCCAGTTCAAGAAGCTCAATAAGAAGGCGCGAGGGTGCATGACGACTGTTGCCTTGATTGACAATATCAGCTGCTTCTTCAAGAAAATCCAATAATTCCTTTGATACAGTAACGTGATGGCGGAAACGCTCCTCACTACTGGCTTCGGGTTCCAATGCATCTGTCAGTCTCGTGTAAAACTTGGTGTAATCGGTTACTCCCAATTCTTTAAGGCGGGCGCGTACTTCCCAGTCCCCTAATAGATCGGGCAATAAATGTTTGACTTCTACCTCACGCTCCCGATTATCCTCTACACGCGCAACAGCGTTAAGAGCCAGATTGACAACTCTCTGTGGCGGCAAGCGGTAAGGTGCCTTATAATGATCAGGTGCGGGAAAACCATTTCGATAAAGCAGGTAGGATGTAAAATCACCTGACATTATCAGTACAAACTGTACAAGCTGAAACGGTGTTAAATTTATCCCAGCTTCTTTTTCCAAAGCATCTAGAATGCCCAAAGGGGTCGCACTAACGTCAAGAATCCGCTTCTGGAAATAGCTTATAAAATCACGATGCTGTTCAAGCACAATGGCAAGCGTCAATACGGCTGGATGACCCTGACCTTGGAGAAAAGTAGACAGAGTTGCTTCAGTCAGAAGCTGTTTAACTTTACCTTTGGGACCTTTTTCCCGGTCCATATTCCCAGGGTACATGTAATCCCTAAGAAAACTCATAAGCTTCTCACAAGCCTCTTGATAGGCAGGATCAGTGGCCTGATGTTGACTATGTTCTATGAGCCTTTCAATTTGAACAACATACTCAGCCA